>CANPHV010000019.1 GCA_947573965.1 uncultured Clostridium sp. | reverse complement strand
TACATCTCTATGTTGATCAAATCGCACTCGGTTTGCTCGTTTGTTCGCTTACGCATTGTATAAAAAATAATATATTATAACCCACACTTGCAAAAGTCGAAACTTAAATTTTTATAATAATTGACAGAAAAGAAAAAATAAGATACTATAGTAACAACAAATAAACATAAAAAGATCGAAAAAAACAGAATAAAACAGATCATAAATAGAAAAACTAAAGAAAATGAGGAGGAACCTAGATGAGAAAACAAAAGGGAATTACCTTAATTGCCTTAGTCATTACCATTATAGTATTATTAATATTAGCAGGAATAAGCCTAGCCATACTAACAGGAGAAAATGGAATACTAGCAAAGGCCCAATTAGCCAAAAAGCAATCAGATCAAAAACAAGAAGAAGAAAATAATATACTAAAACAATATGAGAAATTATTAGAGGTAGAAGAAGAATTGCCAGACAACACCAAAGATACAGAAGCAGGAACCATTGTAAAATTACCTAATAATTGGTTAACAACTACACCAAATGAAATTTCAACTAAAGACGGAAATATTGTAATACCAAGTAAAAAAATAGCTAATGTATATGCCATATCAGATGGAGCCGGAAATACAGTACCAGTGCCATATGATTTTTATTATGTAGGTGGAACCGTAGAAAGTGGAGTTGTCATATCAGATAAACCAGAAGACAAAAACAGATATAAAGGATTAGAAGACGTGCCAGATGGAGTAAGTTACAATAGCGATGGAACGGTAAATAAGGAAAATAGTGAATTAAAAGGAAACCAATTTGTATGGATACCATGTGAAGCAAAAAACTATGTTAAAACTAATTTTGGATCACAATTCAACATAACAGGATGGGACACATCAACTAATATTGCAGAATTGTTACCAGTTAAAAAATATAGTGGATTTTATGTAGGAAGGTATGAAGCAGGAACTAGTGAAGTAATCTTAGAAGGAAATGTGAAATGGGAGAATGGTTCATCAGGGGGAGATATGTGGCAAAATGAAAACTTTTCGTCAAGCAAAGTAATAGAAGGAAAAATAACAAGCAAAGCAGGAGAAATTCCATATTATCATGCAGATTATACAACAGCAGTAGAAATGTCGGAAAATATGTATAGTACAGAATATGTGCAAAGTGGACTCATAACAGGAACCATGTGGGATGTTATGATGAATTTTATAACCACAGATAAAAGCAATTATTCAGACTTAAAAAATTCACCTTGGGGAAATTACAACAACAATACTAGTATTAATTATACAGCTGGGAGAGGAAGATATATGCTAGTCAATTCAAGCAATGGCACAACCTCAAATGCAGTTGTATCAGATAATAGTTATCATTATGGAATTAGAACTACAGCATCATCAGAAGGAGCAAAAAGAAAAAATTTATACGACGTAGCAGGAAATTTGTGGGAAAGGACACAAGAAATGTGCTATAAGACCGATGACTCAAACATAATATTTGATATACGTGGTGGGAGTTTTGGAAATAATGCAAATACAGCACCAGTTTGTCATCGTGAATATAGTTACACTTTTCAGACTAACACATCTATGGGATTTCGACCAGTACTTTATATAAACTAGAAATCAGCAAAAGCAAGTATTTACTTGCTTTTTTTAGCATAGTATAGTAAAATAGCGGTAGAAAAAAGGGGAAACACTGGAGGGAATATGTTACAAATAAAAAATATACACAAACAATACAAAACAGGTGGACTAATACAAAAGGCTTTAGACGACGTAAGTCTAAACCTAAGAGACAATGAATTCGTGGCTATTTTAGGACCAAGTGGTTCTGGAAAAACAACCTTGTTAAATATCATCGGAGGTCTAGACCGATACGACAAGGGAGACTTAATTATCAACCAGATATCCACTAAAAATTACAAAGATAGAGACTGGGATTCCTATCGTAACCACACCGTTGGATTTGTCTTTCAAAGTTATAACTTAATACCACACCAAACCATATTGGCCAATGTTGAATTAGCACTGACCATTTCAGGGGTATCGCGAAACAAACGTAAACAAATGGCAATGAAGGCATTAGAAGAAGTAAACTTAGCAGAGCATGCGCATAAAAAGCCAAACCAACTATCTGGTGGACAAATGCAAAGAGTAGCCATTGCAAGAGCTTTAGTAAACAATCCAGACATTGTACTAGCAGACGAACCAACAGGAGCATTAGACACCAAAACAAGTGTGCAAGTAATGGAATTATTAAAGGAGGTTGCCAAAGATAGATTGGTAGTAATGGTAACCCATAACCCAGAATTAGCAGAAGAATATGCGACACGTATTGTTGATTTAAAAGATGGAAAAATTCGCTCTGATACAAACCCATACCAAATAGAAAACGAGGAGACACAAAAGCCAAAACACAGAAATATGGGAAAAACTTCCATGTCATTTTTGACTTCTTTAATCTTAAGTTTTAATAATTTAAAAACCAAAAAAGGAAGAACCTTTTTAACCTCCTTTGCAGGGTCAATTGGAATTATAGGAATTGCCCTTATTCTATCCTTATCCAATGGAGTAAACAGTTATATTAAATCCGTTGAAGAAGATACTTTATCCGAATATCCAATTCAAATTCAAAGTACTGGATTTGATATCAGTTCTTTAATGGGTAGTAACAATGATGATACCAATAAAAGTGAAGAAAATAGCAAAGAAGTACAAGTAGCAACTAGAATTACCAATATGTTTTCCAAAATAGGTTCTAATGATTTAGTAGCTTTAAAGCAATACCTAGAAGGAGATACTTCAAACATAAAGGATTATAGTAAAGCAATCGAATATACCTATCCTGTCAATCCAAGAATTTATAATACCAATATGGAAAAGTTAAGACAACTTAATCCAGATACTACTTTTTCAAGTTTGGGAATGGGGTCAGGGGTTAGTTCTAATAGTATGATGTCAACAATGATGAGTACAGACGTCTTTTTCCAAATGCCAGAGGATACGAGACTATTTGAAGAACAATATGATATTAAGACCGGAAAATGGCCAACCAAGTATAATGAATGTGTGCTAGTATTAACACCACAAGGAAATATTCATGACCTTTTACTATATACATTAGGCTTAAGAGATTATGACGAACTAGACAAAATTGTGAATGAATTTTTAGTAGGAGATAAAGTACAAGAACCAGAATATACAGAAACATTTAATTACGAAGAATTACTAGGAAAAACCTTTAAATTAGTCAATAGCAGTGATTGCTATGAATACGATGCAGAATATAAAATTTGGCGTGATAAATCAGAAAATACAGAATATATGAAAGGTATTGTAGAAAAAGGAGAGGACCTTAAGATTGTTGGTGTAATACAACCAAAAGAAGGAATGACAGCAGCGATGCTTCAACAAGGAATTGCATATCCCTCTACGTTGACACATCATGTAATTGAAAAAGCAATGGAAAGTCAAATTGTAAAAGACCAATTACAGAGTCCAGACGTCAATGTGTTTACAGGAAAGAGATTTGATGAAACAGAGGAAGAAAATGATTTCAATATGAATTCCTTAGTGGATGTAGACACAAAAGCAATTCAGAAAGCCTTTAAAATAGACCAGTCAAAAATAAAAGTGGATTTCGGAAATCTAAATAAGGTAGCAAGCAAAGCGCAACTACCAGCCTTAGATTTAAATGAAATTCTAAGTAATCTGCAATTTTCTGTTACCAACTATGATATGCAAATTTTGATGAATGAATTGCTAAAAGGTTATCAAGAATATGTGACGCAAAATCCAGAGGCAGATATCAATAAAATCAATCAACAGTTATCTGATTACTTAAAGTCACCAGAAGCAGAAGCGTTAATTCGAAAGGAAATTGAAGACGCTATCAAAGAAAATGGTGGACTTACTATTACAGGAGAACAAATGCAAAAAATTATGGTAAAGGTATTAGAGGGATATCAAGAATATGTTAAAAAGAATAACTTACAAGACGTAGCAGATTTTGAAAAATATTTAACAGATTATTTACAATCTGACAGAGCAAAAAAAATTATTACAGACAATTTAACCAAAATAATGCAAGAACAGAACTTAGATAAGCAGATTTCACAGATTATGCAAAAATATGTCGCAGCTTCTATGAGTTCGTTAAGCAAAGCTTTGGAAAAAGAGATGGCGTCAGCTATTACCACGTTAAGTAAATCCATGGCAAGTGCAATTAGTATAGATGAAAAGGCTTTTATGGGTGCTTTTAAAATGAAAATGACAGAGGAGGATTTAGCAGAATTAATGACTTCTCTTATGTCAAAAGAAAAAACTACCTATGAGAATAATCTAAAGAAACTAAACTATGCAGATTTTGAAGAACCATCTAGTATTAACATTTATCCAAAAGATTTTGAAGGAAATGAAGCAATTACTAAAATTTTAAGTGAATATAATAACAAAATGAAAGAAGAAGGAAAAGAAGACAAAGTGATTTCTTATACAGATATGGTAGGAACGTTAATGTCATCGGTTACGATTATTATTGATGTGATTAGTTATGTGTTAATTGCTTTTGTGGGAATTTCATTATTTGTTTCTTCTATCATGATAGGGGTTATTACTTATATTAGCGTATTAGAACGTAAAAAGGAAATTGGTATTTTAAGAGCGATTGGAGCTTCTAAACATAATATTGCTCAAGTTTTTAATGCAGAAACTTTTATGATTGGTTTATTAGCAGGTGTACTTGGAATTGTGATTACTTTGTTATTATTAATACCTACCAATCAAATTATTCATGTTGTTTCTAATGGTGCGAATGTAAAGGCATTGTTACCACCTATGGCAGGTGTTATTTTAATTATATTAAGTACAGTTTTAACTCTAATAGGGGGAATTATTCCTTCTAAAAAAGCAGCTAAAGAAGACCCTGTACTTGCATTAAGGTCAGAATAATAACGAAAGAGAACCACTGGGGACGGACCTTTTTGGCACATATTTTATGACTGACTGATATAAATGATAAAAAACTCTCGTAACCAATAAAGATTAAGAGAGTTTTTTATCTATTTAATTCCATATATTTTTTGAATTCTAAGTTTATCAAAATCATCTCTGTTTGTTCCAGCCATTCCACCAATATGCAAAGTTTTCTCATCTTTAAACCAACCTGTGCAGGAAGCTGTTCCTTGAAAAGTGCCATCCATAAATTCTGTCATAAGTGAAAAAGAACTTGCGTTTATCCAATTAGCCGTATTACTATTGTGAAAATTTAATTGTTCTGTTGCAATTATAATAGTATTTTCAAGATGATTACCACCGATAGATAGTGTTGAATGAACATCTAATTGTATTTCAATATATTTGTAATCTTTTATAGAACCGTTGTCTGGTATATTTAAAGTAATATCTATGTTAGGAGTACCAAGGGATGGGGATATAGGGATTTCTTTTACAGTATTCATCAAATTAATTCTCTTATTTACAATTGTTTCATTTTCTAAAGTCATAATTTTTTGAGATTGATTTGATACAGTAGCTTTTAGGACAGAAATTTCTTGCTTTAAAGACTCTAATTCTAATTTTAATTCATCGTTGGAGTTATCCTTTTCTGAAACCTTAATCCCATCAATAGAAGCTAGCCTTAAACTGCTATCAATTTCAAATTCATAGGGATATTCATTTAATTTTGTATAAATTGAACTTGGATTATCACTTGGCACATCATATTTTGTATCGGCTATCTTTTGGCTTTCTTCTGTTACATAAGATATTTCTTTATCTTCTTTAAGTGATAAAGATAGTTCTTTTAAAGTTGGCATTCTCTGTTTTTCAACATATGACCCCATTTGCGCATCAGTTATTTTTAGGTTTATCTTTTCTGTTGCTGTTTTTTCATTATTTTCTTCTTTGGCAGTTTGTGATTTATTTAAAATACCGTTTTCTCCCGTTAAGGTAGCAATTGTTACACTTGCTAAAATTAGTAAAATTATAATGGTAATGACTAAAGCGATTAAAGTAATACCTTTGTTAGACTTTCTTGTTTTTTCCATAAATTCCTCCTATTTTCCTTCTTTTGTATTATTGTTTCTTGTTTAAAAAATAATATTCATAAAAGTATTTTACCAAAAAGGGAAAATGCTGTCAACAAGTTAACCATATTCGAAAATACAATTTACTGAAAAAATTAAAGTCAATAGGATTGATTTTAAGTAAAGAGAAATGTATAATAGGATACGAAGAAGATTGATAGAATGTTCAAAGTTTAAAGATAGTTAACATTAATACTGAATATAATGAAGTAAATAGAAAAAAGGAGGAGGAAGTTATGGATAAAAAATTAAAAATTATAACAGAAAAATGTCCTCAAAATCATAAATGTCCTGCAGTTAGCGTTTGTCCAGTAGGAGCCTTAACACAAAAAGATTTTGAAGCACCACAAATAGACCATGATAAATGCATCAAATGTGGTAAATGTTCTAATTTTTGCCCTAAGAAAGCATTGGTGTTATAAAAACAATAAGATGAGCCTAAGATTTTTTAATCTTGGGTTTATTTTTTTTTAAAGTATTGACAAGCAAAAAATAAAATAGTATCATTGTATTATGCAAGTAATACAATAATAAAAGGAAGGAAAGAAAAGTGGAGTATATTTTCAATAATGAAACACCAATTTATTTACAATTAGTAGAGAAATTAAAAATGCAAATTGTATCAGGAGAACTAAAACAAGGGCAAAGAATTCCATCAGTAAGGGAGTTGGCTCTCGTTGCTAGAGTAAACCCGAATACCATGCAAAAAGCATTAACAGAATTAGAAAGTCAAGGATTAGTTTACACAGAACGTACCAATGGAAAATTTGTAACCCAAAATCAAAAATTAATTCACCAAACGAAAAAAGAATTAGCCAAAGAAAAAGTACAAAAATACCTAGACGACATGAAAAATATAGGTATCACTTATGAACAAGCAAGAAACTACTTGCAAGAGTTAGGAGGAAAAGAAGATGGAATTACTAGAATGTAAGCACTTATGCAAAGAATTTGATAACATAAAAGTCTTAAAAGAGGTCAATTTAACAATACCAAGAGGAAAAATAATTGGTTTACTTGGAAAAAATGGAATGGGAAAAACAACCTTAATTAAATTAATCAATGACCTATTAACCCCAACAAGTGGAGAAGTGTTAATCAATGGAAATAAACTAGGGGTAGCATCTAAAAAAATAATTTCTTATTTGCCAGAAAGGACCTATTTAGAAAAAAGTATGACAATAGAGCAAGCTTTTTGCTATTTTGAAGACTTTTATGATAATTTTAACAAGAAAAAAGCAATCGAACTTTTAAAAGACTTAAATTTAGAACCAGATAAAAAAATAGCACAAATGTCAAAAGGAATGCAAGAGAAATTACAACTAATATTGGTAATGAGTCGAGAAGCAGAACTTTATATTTTAGATGAACCACTCGGAGGAGTTGACCCAGCAACAAGAGATTATATTTTAGATACCATACTTTCCAATTTTAAAGAAGGTGCTAGTGTTATTATTTCAACCCATTTAATTGCTGATATTGAAAGGATATTAGATGAGGTTATCTTTATAGATAATGGAGAAATCAAACTACAAGCTTCAGCAGATGAGTTAAGAAGTAAGGAAAATGCCAGTATCGATGAAATATTTAGGAGGTCTTTTAAATGTTAGGAAAATTATTAAAATATGACTTAAAATGGATTTATAAAGTGATTATTGTCTTTTACGCTTTATCCATTATATTTGCTATAATTACAAGGTTATGCTCTATGGTCGATAATTCTATGTTATTTTCTATTCTTACCCAAATAAGTGCAGGTTTTACAATTGCTATGATTGTTAATTGTTTAATTAATAGCATTATGAGGTCATGGGTAAGATTTAGAGAAAACATATACAAAGACGAAGCTTATTTGACACATACTTTGCCAGTTGACAAAAAGACCATTTATTTGGCTAAAGTTTTAGCAGCCATAATATGCGCTTTTGTAACCATTTTAGTTGCCATGGCCAGTTTATTTATTTGTTATTATTCCAAAGAAAATATAGAGTTTCTAAAACAAGCATTAGAAATAACAGCCAATACCTATAATACAACCGTAATTAATTTATTATTAGTGATTTCCTTTGTCCTATTCTTAGAAATTGTGTTTATTATATTAATAGGATATGTAGGAATGATAATAGGACATAAGGCAAATCGAAGTAAAGTAGTAAAATCAGTACTAATAGGCTTTGAATTATATATGGGAACCAATGCTTTTACATTAGCCATAATTGGCATAATGGGAATGGTTAATCAAGAGATTAGGAATGTGATTAAAACAACAGGGATGATAGAAACAGATATCATAAAAACGTTGATGATAGTAGCTAGTTTGGTTTATATGATTTATAATATTTTCTATTATTGGATAGGAAAGAAACAGCTTGAAAAAGGGGTAAATGTAGATTAGAATTTAAAGAAAAGTTAACTTTTGATGAGTTAGCTTTTTTTTTGAATAAAAACTAACAATAAATATTGACAAATAAGTAAAACGAATATATAATATGTAAAAATTAACCACAAGAACAAATACGAGATGAAAATAAATTAGAAAGGATGTGTTTTTATGCAGGAAAAGAATAATGAGATTATTTTGTTCGAAAATCAAGGCGTGAAATTGGAGGTGAATTTAAAAGATGAAACCGTTTGGCTTACACAAGCACAAATGAGAGAATTATTTGGAAAAGCTAAGTCGACAATTAATGAGCATATTAAAAATATTTATAAAGAAGGAGAATTAATAGAAAATGAAACAATGACTAAATTCGGAAATACCGAATTTGCTGATAAGCCTACTAATTATTATAATCTTGATATGATTATATCAGTAGGATATCGTGTAAAGTCACAAAATGGAATTCTATTCAGAAGGTGGGCAACAAAAATATTAAAGGACTATATGTTAGAAGGTTACGCAGTAAACCAACAAAGATTAGAATACCTAGAAAAAACAATAAAATTAATTGATATTGCCAATCGAATGGAAGAAAAGCTAGAAAATAAAGAGGCAAAAGAAATATTAAAGGTAATAGGAGAATATTCAAAAGCACTAAACTTATTAGACGACTATGACCATAAAACATTAAAAAAAGTAAAAGGAAAGTTAGACGAAAGAAAAATTGAATATAGTAAATGTATTGAAATCATAAATCAATTGCGATTTAAGGAAGAAAGCACATTATTTGCCGTAGAAAGAGATAGAGGATTAGAATCCATTATTGGAAATATTTATCAAGGATTTGCTGGACAAGATATATACAAAAGCATAGAAGAAAAAGGTGCTAATTTCTTATATTTAATTGTAAAAAACCATCTTAACCCTATTAATGGCAGAATCAAACCCAAAAGAAAAAGAAGTTATTATCGATTTAGTAATGAACTTCTTAAATAACGAATAATCCAAAAGAGCAAAGAATTAGCCTTGCTAATTAATTGCTCTTATGTTATGATGAAGACGTATAAAATAAAAAAATAGGGAGGTATAAATAGAATGGAGGACATACATGAAAAAGCAATGAAACTAGCAATTGAAGAGTCAAAAGCAAACAGCCAAGACAATTATAAAGCAGGAGGACCATTTGGAGCAGTAGTAGTAAAAGACGGAAAAATCATAGCAACAGCCCACAACACGGTGATTGAAAATAAAGATGCCACAGCACATGCCGAAATAAATGCCATAAGAAAAGCCTCTAAAATATTAAATACCAACGACTTATCTGGATGCACTTTATATGTCAATGCAGAACCTTGTCCAATGTGTTTATCAGCTATCATTTGGAGCAATATAAAAGAAATATATTATGCCAATAGCCGAAAACAAGCTGGAGATATTGGTTTTAGAGATGATATTATTTATGAATATCTAGAAGAAAAAAATCAAGAGCTTTTAAAGAAGCATCATGTAGAAAGTAGCGAGGCATTAGAAGTTTTTAAAGACTTTGAAAAAGTAGAAGGAAAAATAATGTATTAAAGGAGGAAGAAAAATGGCAACAACCATAACGTACCCTATATTAAAAAATTAGAATGTATCGAAGAAAAAATGAAAGAAGCTGAGACAGGGTATCCTTATAAAGGAGCCAAAGAGCACTATGTATTAGACATTGACAACGTAGAATTTTGCAAAGAAATAGTGGCTAAAGTCGAAGAAGTAACACCTCTTCCAAAACCAAGAAAAAAGAAAGAAAAATAATAGGAGGAAAAATGTCATTAATCAATGTAAACAACTTGACCTTTGGCTATGACGGAAGTCTAGAAAATGTTTTTGAAAAAGTATCTTTCCATATAGACACAGACTGGAAATTAGGGTTAATTGGTAGAAATGGGAAAGGAAAAACCACTTTTTTAAAATTACTATTAGGAAAATTAGAATTTCAAGGCACGATAACCAAAAACGTAGAATTCGATTACTTCCCATTTGAAGTGCCAGACAAAGAAAAAATGGCAATTGAAATCGTAAACGAAATAGCTCCCAATGTAGAGGATTGGGAAATCTTAAAAGAATTGAATTTGTTAAAGGGAAATAGCGAAATTTTATATCGAAGTTTTCATCTTTTAAGTGGAGGAGAACAAATAAAAATTCTTCTCATTAGTTTGTTTTTAAAAGGAAACAATTTTTTATTAATTGATGAGCCAACTAACCATTTAGATAAAGAAACACAAGATAATTTGGTAGAATATTTAAACCAAAAAAAGGGATTTATCTTAGTATCCCATGATAGGAATTTTTTAGACAAAGTAGTAGACCATATAATTGCTATTAATAACAGCAATATAGAAGTTCAAAAGGGTAACTTTTCTACTTGGCAAGAAAACAAACAAGCCCAAGATAGTTTTGAATTAACCCAAAACGAGAGACTAAGAAAGGATATCAACAAATTAGAAATAGCATCCAAAAATACAGCCAATTGGTCCAATAAAATAGAAAAATCCAAGTATAATACCACTAACTCAGGTTCTAGCATCGATAGAGGCTATGTAGGGCATCAATCTGCCAAAATGATGAAAAAATCTAAAGTCATGGAACACAGGATAGAAAAAGCAATGGAAGAAAAAGCAAGCTTATTGAAAAATATAGATAGAAACGATACCTTAAAAATAACACCATTAGAAGCTAGAAAAAATCCTCTCATACTGGTAAAAGACTTGCAAATAAAATATGACAATAAAACAATATTTTCAAAGACAGCATTTGAAATAAAAACAGGAGATAGAATAGCCATTACCGGAAAAAATGGTGTAGGAAAATCAAGTCTATTAAAGTTACTTTTGGGAGATAGTCTTCCCTATGAAGGAACGTTAAAAATAGTAAATGACCTAAAAATATCTTACGTGTCACAAGGGACAGAAGAACTAAAAGGTACCCTAAAACAATTTGCCAAAGAGAACAAAGTAGAGGAAAGTATTTTTAAAGCTATGCTATCCAAAATGGGAATTGCCAAAGAAGAATTTGAAAAAGATATTACCCAAATGAGTGAAGGGCAAAAGAAAAAGGTTTTGCTTGCTAAAAGTATTTCAGAAAGTGCTAATATCTATATTTGGGATGAGCCTTTAAATTATATCGACATTTTAACGAGAATACAAATTGAGGAAGCGATTTTAAAATATCAGCCAACTCTTATTTTTGTAGAACATGATGACACTTTTGTACAAAAGGTGGCTACTAAAAAAGTTGAATTAAATCATTAAGATTTCCTTATAACTATTAGATTAGGCATAATATTCATAGTAATCATTAATATTATATATTTACTAGTTTTTTGAAAGAAATAAAAATGGTGGAAGGAATTATTAAAAAGAATTGATTAAAAAGGTAAATAATTAGTTCAAAATTATTTACCTTTTATGCTATTAATTTGTAGTAAAAAAAGAGGTGAATTCCTTGAAATTAAGGCAATGTTAATTTTGGTTGCTAAATTTCCAACTCAAATTGATAGAAAGCAACCAAAAAAAGAAGTATAATTTTAAAACAAGGGAGGAAATAGAAAATGAATTTAGGAGAAAAATTATTTGAACTAAGAAAATCAAAAAATCTAACACAAGATGACGTAGCTGAAAAATTAGAGGTAACAAGACAAACTATTTCTAAATGGGAAACCAACCAAAGCACACCAGATTTTGATAAAATAGTTCCACTATGTAATTTATATGAAATTACACCAAATGAATTGTTAATGAAAGAAGGACAAAAAGAAAATAGCCAAAACGAGCAAGAAAATAATTTTGAAAATATGACCAAAATGCAAATTAAACAAAAATCGGCTGAAATTGTAAGCACTTCCATCTTTATTTATATTGTAGCAGTTGCTTTTCTTATGATAGCAATTCCTGTACAACATGCCAATCCCATTATAGCAACAGCAATATTCTTAATATTGATAGGTTGGTCAACGACAAGGATGATAAAACATTATATGTCTATTCCAAAATTTGAAAAAACAGTAGAGGAGAAAAAGAAAAAAAACTTGATAAGACAAATCAATGAAGTAATTGCCCTATTATGTGTAGTCATTTACTTTATCGTAAGCTTTACAACCTTTGCATGGCATATAACTTGGATTATATTTATCATTTCAGGTCTATTATGCCAAGCCGTCAAATTAATATTTATGTTAAAAGGAGAGGAAAAAGATGAAGAATAAAACGCCAATTATTATGTTGTTAATTTTAATTTCTATCATAGTATTTTGCTTAGTGTCATTTTTGATAGTATATTTAATAAAAGGAGAAGAGAATATGTTAAGTGTAGGAAATGTTAGTGATAATGTAGTATTAGAAAAAACATTTGAATTAGAAACCATAGAAGAAATAGAAGTAATCCAAGACTATGGAAATATAACCTTTGAGGAAAATCCAGAAGATACGATTAGAGTAGTTATCTATGGGAAAAATACAGAAAATGCTAGTGCTAGCCTAAATAATAAGAAACTAAAAATAGAAGATAGAACCAAAAATCTCTTTCTGTTTTTTAATTTTGGTTTAGCCAAAAGTGGAATTACAGTTTATATTCCTTCTACCTATGCAAATCAAATAAAAATCAAGGTAGACTGTGGAGATATAAAGATGAATAGCTTAGAAAAGGCAACCCTAATTGCAGAATGTGATGCAGGAAATGTAGAACTAGAGAACATAAAAAATGCAAATATTAAATGTAATGCAGGAAATATTGAAGCACAAGAAATATTCAATAAGTGTGAAATGGAATTAGATGCAGGAAATGTAAAAATAGAAAAATTAGCATTGCAAGAACCCTCAAAGATAGATGTAGATTTAGGAGATGTAAAAATAAAAGAAACTAATGATATTTACATAGATGCTAAAACAGGCTTAGGAGATACAAAGATTAATAACAATAATAGAACTTCAAATGTAACATTAAAAATAAAAGTGGACTGTGGAAATATAAAGGTAGAAAATTAATAGCATAGAAAATAAAAATAGATTAGTTTAAAAGCTAATCTGTTTTTTTGAAAAATTTCAACAAAAGTATTGACTTAGAGTTAACTCTAAGTGATATATAATAAGATAGTAAAATCAAAAAGGAGGTACTTAGAAAATGGAAAAACAAACAGCAGGTAGAGATAATTTAGGAAAATTAGCACCCAAATTTGCAGAATTAAACGATGATATACTATTTGGGGAGATATGGAGTAGAGAAAATGAATTATCACTAAGAGATAGAAGTATGATAACAATAGCTGCTTTAATGAGTTTAGGATTATATCCACAATTAAAATCACACTTTATTCTGGGGAAAAAACATGGAATAACAAAATCAGAAGCTGTAGAAATCGTTACCCAATTAGCATTTTATAGTGGGTGGCCGAAAGCTTGGAGTGCATTTTCCTTGCTAGAAGAAGTATATGAAGAAGAAAATGAGAAAAAAGAAGAACATGGTGGATGCTTTGGAAAAGGAGAGCCAAATGTAAAATTTGCTAAATATTTTATTCGGAAATTCGTATTTAAAACCATTAACTAATCTAGAAGAAACAAACGTATTTATAGCGAATGTAACATTTGAACCAAAATGCAGAAACAATTGGCATATTCATCATGCCACAAATGGCGGTGGGCAAATTTTAATATGTATTGAAGGAGAAGGATGGCATCAAGAAGAAGGAAAAGAAGCACAGAGTTTAAAAGTAGGAGATATTGTAACAATTCCTGCTAATAAAAAGCATTGGCATGGTGCCAAAAGAAACAGTTGGTTTTCTCATCTAGCGGTAGAAGTACCAGGAGAAAATACAAGAAACGAATGGTGTGAAGAAGTAACAGAAGAAGAATATAACAAGTTGTAAGATAAAAAATGGGAGGAAAGATAGATGACAATAGCAGAAGTAGGGAAAAAATATAATTTAACACCAGATACCCTAAGATATTATGAGCGAATTGGTTTGCTATCCAATGTTCCAAGAACGGAAAATGGAATTAGAAATTATGATGATAAAACTTGTCAAAGAGTTGAATTTATTAAATGTATGAGAAATGCAGGGGTAGAAATTGAAAGCTTAATCCAATATATACGCTTGTTAGAAAAAGGGAAAAATACTGTAAGAGCAAGAAAACAATTATTAGAAGAACAGAAGAAAAAATTAGTAGAAAAGCAAAAAAATATTAATGAAACAGTGGCTAGATTAAATTATAAATTAAAGCTATATGATGAAATAATAGCAGGAAACAGAAAAGACTTTACAGAAGTCGAAGAATAAAGTAGGAGGTTTTTAAAAATGAAGATTTTAGAAAAAGTAAATGGACCACAAGATTTAAAAGATTTATCAAAAGAAGAACTAAATATATTAGCCGAAGAAATAAGAGAAGGATTATTTAACAGATTAACAAAAAAAGGAGGGCATTTTGGACCAAATTTTGGTTTTGTAGAAGCAACCATAGCCATGCATTATGTATTTAATTCTCCTGTAGACAAATTTGTATTTGACGTATCCCATCAAACGTATCCACACAAAATGTTAACTGGTAGAAAACAAGGCTATATCGATGAAAGTCGTTTTCATGAAATTTCTGGTTATTCTAATCCAGAAGAGTCTGAACATGACCATTTTGTTATTGGTCATACGTCTACTTCTATTTCGTTAGCCAGTGGATTAGCAAAAGCAAGAGACTTAAAAGGAGAAAATTACAATGTAGTAGCTGTCATTGGAGATGGGTCATTAAGTGGTGGAGAAGCACTAGAGGGACTTGATTTTGCAGGGGCTGAATTAGACTCTAACTTTATTATTGTTGTCAATGACAACCAAATGTCCATCGCCGAAAACCATGGAGGCCTTTATAAAAACTTAAAGGCACTTCGAGAAAGCAATGGTACTTGCGAGTGTAACTTATTTAAAGCAATGGGATTAGATTATATCTATGAAGCAGAAGGTAACAATATCGAAAAATTAATAAAAGTATTCCAAAAAGTAAAAGATAGCCAGCATCCAATTGTTGTTCATATTAATACACAAAAAGGAAAAGGATATAGTTTAGCAGAAAAGAATAAAGAAAATTGGCATTGGTCATTACCTTTTAACAAAGAAACAGGAAATCCAACAATAAACTTAAGAGAGGGAGAAGACTATTTAAGTTTAACAGCAGATTTATTATTAGATAAAATGGAAAAGGATAAGTCTGTTGTAGCAGTAGCAGCAGGCGTGCCAGCAAGTTTTGGTTTTATAGAAGAAAAAAGAAAAAAAGCAGGAAAGCAATTTGTTGATGTTGGTATAGCAGAAGAACACGCAGTTGCCCTTATTTCTGGTATTGCTAAAAATGGTGGAAAACCAGTATTTGGAACCAATAGTACTTTTATACAAAGGACTTATGACCAAATATCACAAGATTTATGTATCAATAACAATCCAGCTACTATAGTATTAGGACATACTTCTGTTATGCGCTCAAAAGATGTTACCCATTTAGGAATATTTACGATATCCGCTTTTAAAAACATACCAAACTTAGTAATATTAGCACCTACCAATAGACAAGAATATATGTCAATGCTTAATTGGTCAATCGAACAAAAAGAGCATCCTGTTATGATATTAATTCCGGGAAATGGCGTTATTCTTGATAATAGAGAGACCGAAGAAAATTATTCTAACAGCATCAACCAATATAAAATAGAACAAAAGGGAGAAAAAGTAGCTATCCTTGCTTGTGGAGATTTTTATCAAATGGGAGAAGAAGCGGTAAAACACATAGAAGAAAAGTTAGGCTTTAAACCAACTTTAATCAATCCAAGATTTTTAACAGGACTAGATAAAGACGTTTTAGAGGGACTAAAAGAAAACCATGAATTAGTAATTACATTAGAAGATGGAATTCTAAGTGGTGGATTTGGAGAAATGATTGCCAGTTTCTATGGAACGAGTAGGATGAAGGTAAAGAATTTGGGACTAGAAAAAGAGTTTTATGATAGATATGACCCAGATGAATTATTAGAGAGTTTAGGATTAAAACCAGAGAAAATAGTGGAAACAGTACAACAATTATTAAAATAAGAAAAAATAATGAAATGCCGATAATTGAATATTATCGGTATTTTATGTTATAATCTGTTACAAGATGGAAAGGAAGGAACAAAAATGCAAAAAATATTAATTGTAGAAGATGATGAGAAACTAAGAAATGAATTAGTAATATTTTTAAATAAAAATGGATATCAAGCAAAAGTTTTAGAAACATTCAACAACACGATTCAAGATATTTTAACCATAAATCCAGACCTTATTTTACTAGATATCAATTTACCACGGAAACGATGGAGAATATATTTGCAGAGAAATTAGAAAACAATCAAAAATGGGAATTATCATCATTACCAGTCGAGATAATGAACTAGATGAATTATTATGTATCAATTATGGAGCAGACCATTACATCACCAAACCCTTTAACATACAAATATTATTAGCCAAAATATCTTCTGTATTAAGGAGGACCAATGATAGTAATGAAATAAAAGACAAAATAGATGCCAAAGACTTTATTTTAAACCTATCCAATAGTACCATAGAGAAAAATCAAAAAAATATTGAATTAACCAAAAATGAATTGAGAATTTTAAAATACTTAGTAGAAAATAGAGGGAAAATTGTACCAAGAGAAGAAATAATGAATGCTTTATGGGAAACAGAAAGCTTTATTGATGATAATACACTTAGTGTAAACATGACTAGATTAAGAACAAAATTAGAGGAATTGGATTTAAAAGAATTAATCGAAACACGAAGAGGTCAAGGCTATATTATTAAAGGAGAGAAAGAAAATTGAATTTGAAAAGTTTTTTAGCTAGGATATAATAGTTGCTTTTTTTCTTATCTTGTAGTAGAATACTACTAGAAGAAATTGGACAAACTATAACAAGGAGGGAAAAATGAAAGGGATAGGAATTGGTATTAGTGATTTTAAGATGTTAAGAGTAAGAAATAATTACTTTATTGACAAAACGTTGTTTATTAAAAAGATTATAGATAACCAATCAGGAGTAGCCTTAATTACTAGACCACGAAGATTTGGAAAAACGCTAAATATGAGTATGTTAAAATATTACTTTGACTGTAAAACAACAGACAATAGAGAATTATTTCAAGGTTTAAAAATTATGGAAGAAGACGAAAAATACACTTCCAAATTAGGGTATTATCCCGTTATATATATTACGTTAAAAGATGTACAAGGTGAAAATTTTGAAGAAATGTTATTAGCTCTTAGAACGCAAATGAACGAAATTTTTATTGAACAGGCAAACCTTTTAAAAAGTGAAAAATTGTTAGAAATAGAAAAAGAAATGTTTCGTACAGTACTAAATTTAAAAGCAGAAAAAATAGAATTACAAAATGCTCTAAAATTATTGAGCCGATTGTTGTACAAAGAGTATAATAAACCTGTTATTTTGTTATTAGATGAATATGATGTGCCATTGCAAAATGCTTATGTAAAAGGATATTATGAGGAAGCTATAGAATTTTTTAGAACCTTTTATGGTGTGACCTTTAAAGATAATCAATACTTAGAAAAAACCGTAATTACAGGAGTATCAAGGGTGGCAAAAGAAAGTATTTTTAGTGGAGCCAATAATTTTGATGTATATACTGTATTACAAGATAATGAATTTGATAAAGACTTTGGAATTACAACCAAAGAAATAGAAAAAGTAATAGAAGATTTTGAAATCCAAGAAGAAAAAGAAGAAATTAAAAAATGGTATGATGGCTATATCATCGGAAAAGAAACTGGAATATATAACCCATGGAGCATTTTAAAATATTTAAAAAATAGGGAGATAATGCCATATTGGGTCAACACAAGTTCAAATGACCTAATTAAATTAATTTTAAAAAATTCTACAACCGTAAAAGAAAAAATAGAAAGGCTATTAAAAGAAGAAGCCATTGAAGTAAAAATAGACCAAGAAACAGTTATTGTAGGAATTGAAAAAAATGAGGATAATATTTGGGGATTATTAGTAGGAACTGGCTATTTAAAAGTAATAGAAACAGTAGATATCCAAAAAAAGTTATACAAGGTGAAAATGCCAAATAAAGAAATTGAATTACTATTTGAAGATATTATCGATGACTGGTTCCGTGACAAAGTAATTGGAAATGATTTAAATAGCATTTTAAAGGACCTAGTAAATTTGAATTTAGAGGAATTTGAAGAAAAATTTAAAATATTAGTAAAGCAAATGTTTAGCTATATGGATGTTGGGGTTAATACAGCCGAGAACTTTTACCATGCTTTTGTGTTAGGTATGCTAGTTGGGTTAAAAGATACTTACTATGTCAATTCCAATCGAGAGTCTGGCATGGGAAGATATGACATTATGCTAGAACCGCAAGATAAAAATGCAAACAGTTTTATTATGGAATTCAAAGTGTATAAAGAAGAAAAAGAAAACACAATAGAAGATACCATAGCAAATGCCAAAAAGCAAATAGAGGAAAGAAAATACGAAGAAAATTTGAAAGAGAAAGGATTTACCAACATTACGAAAATGGTATTTGCTTTCAAAGGAAAAGAAGTAAAAATAGAGGTGTATTAAACATAGAATGAAAGTCGTTTTAGAACCGAGAAGCTAAAGCGACTTTTATTCTAAGTGTTTAAGTTTAAAAAAGATGTCAATAGTTTTTAGAAATGTCACCCTTAAGGCATAGTAGATAAGTCGCAAATATTATGAGTTGGTAAATCTTCGCAAGTAATAACGTCAAATTTCTTACCATTGTATTCAACTTTAATTCCAATTTTCTTACTCATTAATACGGTTACTCTACTTTTAGGTAATATATCTTTAGCTATAATTTGAAATTTCTTGTTGTAAAAAGAAAAGCTTGTTCTATGGTTGTAATCTTATGAACTCTAAATTCTGTTACAAGTCTATCTTGTAGAGTGTTCCAGAGCCTCTCAATTCTTCCTTTTGCTTGAGAGGAACTTGCTGCTATCAATTCAATATTAAGTTCTTCGAGTATTTTAAAGAATTGAGTTTTAGGTTGAGTTTTTCCTTCTAATTGTTCTTCCAAAGTCAATTTAGCAGAAGTTGGAGGGAAAAATACACTAAATTTATCAGAATAAATTGATTTAGGTATTCCAAATTTAGTTAGCATTTGCCTAGTGATTTCAAGATAACCAAGTAAACATTCAGATTCACACATATACAATCCAAGAGGAATTCCTGTTGCATCGTCAATGTAGCCATGAAGAGAGTATCTTTTTCCAATGCCAAACCAATCAAATGGTGTTTCATCAGTTTGTATTAATTCACCAAAATAAGCTTTTCTTTTTCTTCTAATAGTTCCTTAAAATGAGTAAAATTAGCTTTTTCATATTCATAAGTTTTTTTCAAATTAACAATTCTATTGATTTTATCTTCATCAAGAGCATGATTAGATTTTCTACCTCTATTTTTATGAATAACACCTTGTGGTCCTTTTTCTTTCACCTCTTTCTTTAATCTCTGTACTTGCCTATCTGATAAACTAAGTAGATTGGCAGCTTGAGGTACAGTGTAAAATCTATTAATGCAATCTTGAATAATTGTGTATTTTTTTAAATCTTTTTTTGTCATAATGAAACTCTCCATAATTAAATATTTTATCATCACAAGGGTGACATTTCTATAAAAAAATTTTGCTATCCTATTGGGTAACATTATCACAAATTAATCGCAATTTATTTGTAAAAAGACTACACAAACTAAAAATAATATGATATAACACTAAAATAATTTATAATAAAAATGTATAAAAATATGTTAAAATACCTTAAAATCAATGTTTTTGAAGAATAAAAAAAGTTGTAAAAAATAAAAAAATGATACTAATAAGATACTAACCTCATAGAGCTTTATACAATCTTATAGAGCTTTTAGATGGAAAAATACAAAACAAAGTTTTATATTTATAAATATTAAAATAAAAAAATAAGTCAAAAAAGAAGTTTACAAAATACTTTTCTGGCTTATTATTTTTTGACTATTTTCATATACATTTTTTTAGAATAATGTTATAATGATAGCGATAACTAGTAATTTTTTGTTTAGATTGGAGAAAGAAAATATGAAAGAATCAAAAGTCATA
>CANPHV010000018.1 GCA_947573965.1 uncultured Clostridium sp. | reverse complement strand
TCTCCATCTAAAATTCCAGCTTCTATCATACTTTCTCCTCTAACAGTAAGCATAAAGCTTTCTGAATTACCAACAAAGTCTACTGGAATTGGGAAGGTATCGGTTACATTTTCGACTGCTAAGATTGGCTCTCCTGCTGTAATTCTTCCTATTATTGGCACTTCTACTAGTTCTTTTTGGGTATAGAAGTCTTTGCTTGATGTTTTCTTTTCTTCTCCTGAACCTCCTTTTAATAGTCGTAAGGTTCTTCCTTTTTTGTCTTGTTTTTTGATATAGCCTTTTTCGTCTAGTTTTGCTAAGTAGCCGTGCACCGTTGCTGTTGAACTTAGTCCTACCGCTTTTCCTATTTCTCTTACTGATGGTGGATATCCTTGTGTCATGATTTGTTTTTCAATGAATTTTAGTATTGCTTTTTCTCTTTTATTTAATTCTTCTCTTTTTCTTGGCATTTTATTCACTCCATTTCTCTTATTTTTCCCCATCATATCATACAAACAAAAAAATGTCAAACATATTTTTGACATTTTTCTATACTAATCAAAATAATTGCCAATTTAATATTGGATGTCCCTCATTTATATTATTACTATCTTCTTTAAATTTTTCTTCATCATTAGCATTTATAACTGACAATATATTTGGCAAATTACTTTGTCCTCCTAAAACATTCGTAATTGTTATATTACTTCCTGTTGCTCGGTTTGTCCCAATTGCTGGTTCGATTCCACTAGCACAATTTGTTACTGTTATTTGGTTATAACTTTCTATTATTCCTATAATCCCACCTAGATGCGCTCCTGATGCTGATGCACTAACCATCGCTTGATTATAATTATTATCAACTTTCACATATCCATTCTGTATTAATCCCATTATGCCTCCGACATAACGTGTATTTCTTGAGTTCTTACAAAATACATTTCCTAAATTATAACAGTTAAGCACTTCACTTATTTTCCCAGCACTATTCACATCATTAATATCATAATAGGAGTTAGCAACTATTCCTCCTATATAATCTATACCATAAATACTTTCTTGTTCTGTTACAATACTTCCTCTATTGTAACAATTCTTTATTTTTGCTCCTCTTGTTACATCACCAGATATTCCACCTGTCCAACATCCCGCTGAATTAATATTTCCCATGTTATAACAATAACTTATCTCTGCTCCTTCACAATTAATTCCACCTGTTATTCCGCCTATATATCCACTCAAATTATCGCTATATACTTTAGTAATAGTGGCTTTATTATAACACTCACTAACCTTAGTTGAATTTATTATTTTTTTTGCAGATGAATGAACATATCCTGTTATACCGTCCTATCGCTTCATTTCCTTTTATTTCTCCATCTACACCACATCTACTAATTGTTCCTTCATAAATTGTTCCTGCAATCCCCCCAACAAAATTTCCTGTTGTAGTATTAATATTTATATCATTCAATTTAACATTTTGAATATCCGCCTTTTCAATATAGCCAAATAATCCCTGATAATTTTTGTTTTCTACATTGATTACTAAATTACTTATGGTATGATAATTTCCATCAAATGTTCCTCTAAAATTGTCATTTTCATTTCCGATTGGTATCCATTGCTTAGTTTGTGACCCTTGTAAATCAATATCGCTAATTAATTCTACTTTTTTATTTTCATATGTTATATGTTTTTCATTTACATTATCTCTAAATTTTTCTAATTCCTCTTTGCTCGCAATTGTATTATCTTCTACTATTATTTCATTTGAAATACTTGGTTCTTGCTCTCCATATTCTATTTCCACATAGGCTGTTATCACTTCTCCAAAACTTGTTACTTGTTCTTCTGTTGTGAATGTTGTTTTGTAGGTTGTTTCTCTTTGTTTTTCTTCTCCATTAATATAGAAAACATAGGTTAACCTTCTTCCACTTGCACCAACGGCTGTGGCGGTAAATGTAATTTTTTTATTTTGTGCTTCATTTGCGATTAATGTTGTGGTTATTATTCCTTTTTCTTCGCCTTCTTTTCCTACATATTCTGTCTTTCCTTCAAGGATATGGAAAATATATCCTTCTTTTGTTATTACTTCAATAATCCCATCTATTATTTCTACTTTTGCACCTTCAAAGTTAGTATCTTTTTCAATTTCTTGTTTTGCTTGTCCAAGCATTTCTTCATATGTTTTATTCTTATCTATATTTTCTATCTTTACGCCTTGCCAAATTAAATCTAATTGTTCTTGATAATTTTTTATTAGGCTTTCTTCTTTTGCTATACTTGCCTTATTCAATATTCCATTTTCTCCTGTTAAAGTCGCAATCGTTATTCCTGCTAAAATCAATAATAATATTATTGTAATAACTAGTGCTATTAGTGTAATTCCTTTTGGTTGGTTCATCTCTTTTTTCCTCCTATATTTTCTTTAGTTTTTCCATTTCTTTCTTGCTTTATTCTAGTTTTTACGTTTTATGTATATTTGTTGTTACTATAATATCCCATTTTTTCTTCCCTGTCAATCATTCTTGTCCATTAATTACATAAATTTTTGTTGCAAAATCTAATACTTGACAGAACTGTTTTGTTGTATAGGAAAAAGGTATGTTTCCATACCTTTCTACTTAATATAAATACTTGGGTCTACTGGCAAGGCATCCTTTAAAACTTCAAAATGAAGATGAGATTCATCTGCAATTTCAAACACTGCAGTATTTCCCACTGTACCAATAGATTGACCTTTTTCTACTTTTTCACCCTCTACCACAAACTCTGAAGTTAGTAAATTTGCATAAACCGTCTGAAAATTATCCTCATGTTGAATCACAATCGTTAAGCCATATCTTGGGTCATTTTTGATTGACTTTATTGTTCCAGCTTCTGCTGCTTTTACAACGGTCGTTTTTTCTGCCTTAATATCAATTCCCATATGGGTTGTCCATTCTTCTAAAGTCGCTGAATAAATTAAATTCTCCTTAGCATATTCCCTTACAATGTCACCTTCTACTGGTTTTTGAAAAGCCAATTCTTTTTTTGCTTCTGGCTCAGTTGTTTTTGCGTTTGTGGTCACATTGGTGGTATTAGATTGCTTTGCCTTTGTTGTATTGGTTGTATTGTTTTTCGTTATGTTAGTAGTGTTGGTTGCATTTGTTGTATTATTTGTACTTGCTGTATTATTTGTATTTTCATTGCTTGTTATTTTGATGTCTTTTTCTGCCTCTTCTACAGATTTTCCCATTTCGGTACTAGCACTTTCTGTATTTTGTGTATTGTTATTTGCCATATTAGCCATTTGCTCTAGGCTCATAGCCCCATTTTTCATATCATCATTTAGATTTTTGCTATACATAAATAAAGCAAACACAATAACTGCTAAAATCGCTACTCCTATCCCCGCATATAAGATAATCTTATCTGTTGGTGTTTTAATTTGTGAATTCTGTCTTCTATTCTCTCTTCTCATAAAATCCTCCTTAAATAGTTTTGTTATTACAAGTATTTCCTATTTTTAGAAGATTATACATTTGATTTAAGAATTTATTTCTTGAATTTCCACATTAGCATAAAAATGATGGATAATTTCCTCATAATTTTTTCCCTGTTTCGCTAAAGTATCAGCACCTGTTTGGCTCATTCCCACACCATGTCCATAACCTTTTACTTTAAATTTTATAGTTTCTGCTTCTTTGCTAATCTCAAAATTAGTTGACTTCAAACCAAGCAATGTTCTTGTTTCCACACCAGATAGTTGATGATTTCCAAATTGAACTGTTTTTACACGATTACTATCTGTATATTCTAATATTTTTATTTCTTCATCTTTTGCAAAATCAATTTGAATATCTGCATATTTTTCTTTTAACTTTTCAAGCAGTTCCTCTTTCGAAAGTTCTACTTCGGAAGCATACTGCTTGTATCCTTCTTCGCCTGCTGTTTCTACTACTTGTAGATATGGAAAATCACTTCCACCCCAGACATTAACAGGAAGTTCTGTCCTTCCACCGCTATTGCTATGAAAAAAAGCATTAATCGGTTCCTTATTATAGGTAACAATTTTTCCTCTTGTTTCTTGTACACATTGCTCTATCTTCTGCCAATTACTTTCTCTTTTTTCTTCTTCCCATCTTGCTAGCCTATCTTCTTTTGAAATCCAAGCTTGGCAACAAGTGGATTCATCACAAATATCTGCATTTTCATGTTTCTTATTTTGGGCTTTGAAAAGCGTATAAGTTCTAGCTACTACCGCTTGTGCTTTTAGCGCTTCTAGTTCAAAATCTGCTGGCATTTCGGCCGAAACCACATGATACAAATACTGCTCTAAATCCACTTCTTCTACTTCTTCTGTTTTTTTATGTAACAATTTAATTGTTTTCGTGATTTGACTACTTTGTTCATCTCCGTGTTGTTTCCTTTTGGTTATTTTCTGCTATTTCTTCCGTCCCTTCAACATTTACCGTTTTGTCACGTTTCGTTAGCAATGCTGGTAACAAAAAACAAATAAAAACAAATGCAAAAAAATATAATATCACTTTCTTCACAAATTTTCTCCTTTCTCAAAGGGGATTAGGGGACGTTCCTTAATCCCCCGTCCCCTAATCCACTGTCTCCCAATCTCCTGCGTCCTCTATAGCTTCTCCTTTAAGCTTCTTTTAATTTTGTTCGCATACTTCCTAAAATTCTACGTTCAATTCTGAACCTGTGTAATCCCCAAAATTTTTGCAACCTGTGCTTGTGTCTTTTCTTTATAAAATCTTAACAAAATAATCTCTTTGTCGCGTGCTTCCAAATTTCCAATTAACTGATTTATTGTTAATTTATTGGTTATCATTTCTTCTTCATTTTGATGATTGGACAAAGTTTCTTCTAAACTAATGTTATTTCCGTCTTTTTGATTCGTATAACTATTTCCCTCAATTGACTCAATAGCATTGTTAGATTCCATTGCCAAAATTATATCCTCTCGGGAAGTTTTCAATTCCTTCGCCATCTGGTTAATAGTGATATCTTCCCCTTTTTTGTTAAAATATTCTTTTTGCAATTCTTTAATCTTAATACTTAATTCTTTGATACTTCTACTTACTTTAAGTGGTCCATCATCTCGTATGTATCTTTTAATTTCTCCTATCATATAAGGAACTGCATAGGTTGACAATTTTACTTCAAAACTTAAATCAAATCGTTTAATGGATTTAATAAATCCCAAAACCCCAATTTGATATAAATCTTCTAATTCATGGCCTCTTCCATTAAATCTTTTTACAATGCTCCATATAAGCCCATTATTTCGGTTAATCAAATCCTCTAATGCTGATTTATCACCGCATTTGAGCACTCTTTATCGCTTGTATATCATTTTCGTACATGGCTTTAACCCCTCTATTTCCTTAATCTTTTGTTATCATCTGGAAATCTTCCTCTTCCTTTTCTGTTTTAGGTTTAATCTTTTTACTCATTGTAACTTTTGTTCCTAATCCAACAATAGACTCAATTTCCATTGTATCCATAAAACTTTCCATAATAGTAAATCCCATTCCTGACCTCTCTAAATTTGGTTTGGTCGTATATAATGGTTCCTTTGCAATATCAATATTTTCAATTCCTTTTCCCTTGTCTGAAATCTCTAAAATAATTTCATCTTCTTTCAAATGACCTACAATTTTAACAATTCCTTGTTTATTTTCATAGCCATGAATAATACAATTCGTTACTGCCTCTGAAACAGCAGTCTTAATATCTGCCAATTCTTCAATTGTTGGGTCTAACTGCGCCGCAAATGCTGCAACCGTTACCCTTGCAAAAGCTTCGTTCTTTGCTTTACTAACAAACTCTAATTTCATTTCATTTTCAAACATATCTTTCTTCTCCTCTTTCTCTTTTTGTACTGGTCACTTGGTGCCTGTCCCAGAATGACCATTTGGGTCATTCTGGGACAGGCACCAAGTGACCACTTTTTAAGTTACTGGAATTAGTTTTAATATTCCACTCATTTCAAATATTCTTTTTACTGCTTGGGTTAGGTTACTAACTTCTAATTTGGCTCCTAACATATTAGCAAATTTGTATCTTCCGATTACCATCCCTATTCCTGCACTATCCATGAAAGTGACACTATCAAAATCAAATATAACTCTTTTAGGCATATATCTCTCCATTTCATAATCTGCTTTCCTCCTTATCTTTTGTACACTGCAATCGTCAATCTCATCTGTTATTTTAAACACTAACAGCTTGTCCTCTTCATAAAATTTTGATTCCATTGCTTTTCCTCCTCTTTTGTTTTTGCTTTTCTATTATAATACGTCTTCCATTTTTTTCCAAGAGTAAAATTTTAGAAGTTTTGTCGATTGATAAGAAGTTTTCGACAAAAAGTAAAAGGATATCTTTTTATCGATACCCTTATCTTTTAAAATAATTCTCTGACTATTTCTCAATTTTCTCTAACATTGCCTTATATTTTTCTAATTTAGCTTTTTCTTCATCGATTTTTGCTTGTGGTGCTTTGTTTACAAATCCTGGATTGGAAAGCATTTTTTCGCATCTTGCAATTTCTTGTTGTAATCTTATTTTTTCTTCTTCTTGCCTTTTACGTTCCTCCTCTTTGTCAATTAAACCTTCTAATGGTATATATAATTCCATGCCATCACTTATGATTTGAATAGCATCTTCTGGAATACTAGCTTTGTCTTTTTGAACTATTACATCCTTTCCAAACCCTAATTTCAATAAAAAGTCTTTTGCTTGCTCAATTTCTTCTTGGTAGTTTTCTGTTACAAAAATCAAGTCTGCTTTCTTAGATGGATGGATATTTTTGCTAGCACGTATATTTCTAATTTCTACTATGATTTCTTTTAGTTTCTCTATAATATCATTTTTCTCGTCATAATCAACTCTTTGTTTTATTTTTGGCCAATGTGTCATCATTAATTCTTTCTCGTTATCGTTAATTAGTTCTTTATAGATTTCTGAAGTAACAAATGGCATAAATGGATGCAATAGTTTTAAACTATCTCCAAATACATAATTTAGAACAAAGCTTACTTGTATCTTATCTTGTCGATTATCACTATATAATCTAGTTTTAACCATTTCAATATACCAGTCACAAAATTCGTTCCAAATAAAACTATAAATATTGTCTAATGCAATTCCTAAATCGTATTCCTCAATATTTCTTGTCACTGTTGTTATGACATTGTCTAGTTTATTCAATATCCATCTGTCTTCTATTTTCAAAGCTTCTGTTTTATATTTTCCTGTTTCCTTGTCTTTAATGGATTCTCCAAAGCTAAGAATTTCCTCTTTAGAAGCTAAGTTCATCGTAATAAATTTAGCTGCATTCCAAATCTTGTTTGCAAAATTAGCTGCTTGGTCTAGTTTTTCCGGCATATAACGAATATCATTTCCCATGGTAGTTCCCGATAACACAGAAAATCTTAAAGCATCTGCTCCATATTGGTCAATTACTTCAATTGGGTCAACACCATTACCTAAGGTCTTTGACATTTTTCTTCCTTGACTATCACGAACAATTCCATGAATTAAAATATCACTAAATGGTTTTTCGTCCATCGTTTCCAAACCAGAAAATATCATCCTTGCTATCCAGAAAAAGATAATATCGTATCCTGTTACAATGACATTGGTTGGATAGAACATTTTCAAATCCTCTGCTTCTTTGTTTGGCCAACCAAGCGTTGAAAATGGCCATAAAGCTGAACTAAACCACGTGTCTAAAGTATCTGGGTCCTGTTCTAATTGAGCATTACCACATTTCTCACATTTTTCTGGTTTTACTTTAGCTACATTGGTATGTCCACAGTCTTTACAATAATAGGCTGGTATTTGATGCCCCCACCATAATTGTCTTGATATACACCAATCTTGGATATTTTCCATCCAGTTAAAATAGGTTTTTTCATATCTTTTTGGGACGAATTTGATGTCATCATTTCTAACAACTTGAATTGCTGGTTCTGCTAGTTCTTTCATTTTTACAAACCATTGCTCTGAAATTTTAGGCTCAATGGTATTTTTGCATCTTTCACATTTTGCAACATTATGTGTATATTCTTCTTCTTTTACCAAAGCACCAACTTCTTTTAACTTTTCTACAATTTTTTGTCTTGCCTCAGTTAGTTCTAGTCCCTCATATTCTGGTACTAAATTCCCCATTTTGAAGTTTTCATCAAATACTTCTACTACTTCTAAGTTATGCCTTAAACCTGCTTGATAATCGTTCATATCATGTGCTGGTGTAATTTTTACAGCTCCTGTTCCAAATTCTTTTTCTACAAAGCTATCTGCTATTATCGGAATTTCTTTGTTCATGATTGGTAAAATACAAGTTTTTCCTACTAAATCTTGGTATCTCTCATCTTCTGGATGAACAGCTATGGCAGTATCGCCTAGCATTGTTTCTGGCCTTGTGGTTGCAACGGTAATGTACGTATTGCTATCTTTTACAGGATAACGTATATGCCATAAATGGGAGGCTTCTTCATGATATTCTACTTCGGCATCGGAAATAGAGGTATTACAATTAGTACACCAATTCACCATCCTTTTTCCTTTATAGATAAGTCCTTTTTGATATAGATTTACAAATTGCTCTAATACAGCATCTGATAGCCCTTCATCTAAGGTAAATCTTTTTCTATCCCAATCACAAGAACATCCTAGTTTTCTTTGTTGTTCTTGGATAGTTCCTCCATAATTTTTCGTCCATTCCCAGGCTTCTTCAATGAATTTTTCTCTTCCTAAATCTTGTTTTGTTTTTCCTTCTGCTTTTATTTTTTGAACTACTTTCATTTCAGTTGAAATGGAAGCATGGTCAGTTCCTGGAAGCCATAAAGTGTTATAACCTTGCATTCTTTTAAAACGAATTAAAATATCTTGTATGGTATCATCTAAAGCATGTCCCATATGCAATTTTCCTGTTACATTTGGTGGGGGCATCATAATACAATAATTCTCTTTTGTTTTGTCCTTATTGGGTTTGAAATATCCTTTTTCCTCCCAATGTTCATATAATTTTTCTTCAAAATCTTTTGGATTATACTTATCGTTCATTTCTTTTCCTCCTTATTATTTAGTGGATTTTACGCGATGGGATTTAGGGACATTCCTTTAATGTCTCAAAACAGAAATTTTCTCACCTTTCCCAAAGTGGGATTTTAAGGAACGTCCCTCAATCCCTGTAAAAACACAAAACTCGCCCCTAACATAAGGGCGAGTGTATTTTCTCACGGTACCACCTTAATTTATCATTTCTAAATGATATCTTGGTTAGCTTTTAACGTGGCTTAAACGGATATTCCTATTTCTATTTTTTTCAGAATATCGACTAAAAAAGCTACCTTCCATTTACCTTTTTCTTAAGAAGCTCTCAGCCTTTGACTTCTTTTCTCTATCTAGCAAGTATAAATGTACTCCTCTTTTTTCTTGTCTTTTTCTATGTTTTTATTATGGCATATTTTTTTAGAAATTGCAAGGATTTCTAGAAACTTTTTAAAAATCACATTGCTTTTCGATACAATTCAATAAAGTCTTCTAGACTAACTTCCCTTGGATTTCCAGGTTTACAAGGGTCATTCATTGCTTTTTTAGCAAGCATTTCTAAATCTTCTTCTTTTACTCCATAGTCTTTAATGGTTTGGGTAATTCCTACTGTTTTACTAAGTTCTGAAATCATCCATACAAAAGTATTAATGACATCTTGGTCATTCAAATTGGCAGCATCTGGTCTACCAATATTAACAAGAATTTCTCTAAAACGATTTGCACAAACTTCTCCATTAAATCTCATAACGGTTGGAAGTAACATTGCATTGGCAATTCCATGTGGCGTATCATAAACAGCACCTAATTGATGTGCCATAGAATGTACAATTCCAAGTCCTACATTTGAAAATCCCATGCCTGCTATATATTGTGCCATTCCCATCATTTCAATCGCTTCTTCCTTCTTTTCATTTATTGCTGTTGGTAAATATTTGAATATCATTTGAATTGCCTTCATATGAAACATATCAGACATTTCATTATGGGCTCCTGTAATATAACCTTCCACTGCATGAGTTAACGCATCCATTCCAGTAGCTGCTGCTAAACTTTTTGGCATAGAGGCCATTAAATCTGAATCTATAATTGCTAAAATTGGAATATCATTTGGGTCTACACATACCATTTTGATTTTTTCTTCTTCATCGGTTATTACATAGTTGATAGTCACCTCTGCTGCTGTTCCTGCGGTGGTTGGAAGAGCTATTATTGGCATTCCTTTATTTATTGTATTTGATAATCCATTTAATGATTTAATGTCTGCTCTATCTGGATTTGTCATAACAATAGAAATTCCTTTCGCAGTATCAATGCTAGAACCACCTCCTACTGCTACAATTACATCTGCTTCTGCCTTTTGACATGCTACTACACCATCTGTTACATTTTGGATGGTTGGATTTGGTTTCACTTCTACATAAATTTCATATGGAATTTGTGCCTGTTTCAAGACTTCTTCTACTTTAGCTGTTACACCTGCTTCCATTAAAGATTTATCACTTACTAAAAAGACTTTTTTAAATCCTCTTTTCTTTATTTCCCCTGCTAGTTCTTCTCTTGCTCCTTTTCCAAAGTAAGATGTTTCATTTAATACAAATTTTGTTACCATTTTCTTTTCCTCCTTCGTTTTTTACTATTTTTTCCGTCTCTCTTAAATCGTTCTGCATTCTCGAAAACTACTTAGTCTCCTAAGTTAATTCCTATATTTCTTGCTGTTTTAATTAAGTCATCATCCATTTCTACTTTTCTTAAGTTACTTTCCTCTGTATTTCCAGATACTGCTCCTATTTTTGTATTTTTTCCTACTACTTCTTCTAAAGAAACACTATCTAGTTTTCCATTTTTAATAATCGCAAGGGTTCCAAATTTCCCTTCTAATGCCAATTCCATTGCTTTCGTTCCATATTTCGTAGAAAGAACTCTATCAAAGGCTGTTGGCGTTCCGCCTCTTTGCATATAGCCTAATGTTGTATTTCTAGCTTCTAATCCTGTTAACTCTTGCAATTGCATTGCAACAACTTGTCCAATACCACCTAATTTAGTATTATCTACCCCTGCTCCATTGTCTCTTTTCCCCATAACCGTTATTTCTCCACCTTTTGGAGCTGCTCCTTCTGCAACAACTACTACACTAAAGTGTTTTCCTCTTTTTTTACGATTTTCAATCTTTTCAGCCACACGATTAATATCATATGGTATTTCTGGAATTAAAGCTACGTCTGCTCCTCCTGCTATGGCAGCTTCTAGTGCAATCCAACCTGCATATCTTCCCATTACTTCTAACACCATAATTCTATGATGCGTTGCACCAGTTGTATGCAATCTGTCCAAAGCTTCCATTGCTACTGATACTGCTGTATTGTAGCCAAAAGTAATTTCTGTACAAGCTACGTCATTATCAATCGTCTTTGGTACTCCTATTACATTGACCCCTTTGGTTGAAAAGTCTCTTGCTGACTTCTGAGTTCCATCTCCACCTAAGGTAAAAATACAGTCAAATCCAAAGTCTTTAATATTTTGAATTGCTTGGTCTGACATATCCTTATATTCTACTGTACCATCTTCCTTTACCATTTTATAATTAAATAAATTAGCATTCGTAGAAGAACCTATAATAGAACCACCCTTTGGTAAAATTCCATTTGCCTCTCCATTAGCAGCTGTTGATAATAATTCAAAATTTTTCTTCAATAACCCATTATAACCATCAATAATTCCATAACATTCAACACCATTATTCTCTGCCGTTTTGACAATAGCTCTAATCACTGCATTAAATCCTGATACATCTCCTCCATTAGCTAATATTCCTACTTTTTTCAACATTAAAAATCCTCCTTATTACGTTGTTTTTTCTTTTCTTATTATATCAATAATTCATTTTTTTACAACACTTTTTGAAAGATTTTTTATATTCTTAGAAAAGTCGCGGACGTATGTAGCTTTGTGCTTAGAAAATTTCACTCTTGTTTTCTTTTATTTTGTCCTTCCTGACAAATTTAACATGTCGCAAAATGTCAATACAATTCTTTTCTAATTTATGGCATAATGATTATGATTTTAAAATTAAGGTGATGATATGATTAAAGAAAAGAGAAAATCCAAGAAATATACACAAGAAGAAATGTCAAAACTTCTGGGTATTAGTTTAAGACAATATGTAAGAATTGATAATGAAGAAGACCTACCAAGAAGGGATGTTCTTAGAAATTTAATTATAGAATTAGATTTGACCAACGAAGAAATCGGAGCATATATTAGAAAAATGACTAAGAATATTGCCTAAAAAAATAAGGGCTTATTTTTTTACCCTCATTTTCCTTATTTTGTTGAAATATGTATATTTTCAATCTCTGCTTTTAACTCTCTTGCAAGAATATTTTGCACTTGTGCCACCTCTTCTTGTTTCATTTCTTGTGCCTCAATAATCACACTAATACTATTACCATTAACAAAAACTATATTATTTTCAAAACCTTTGGTTCGAATTAAATTTTCACAAATCATGATACTGTTTTTAGTATCATTTATTTTTTGTATTTCTTGTGTTGCAAGTTGTTTTCCTGTTTCTGGCGAATTACTACTATTTAAAACCTTTTCATAATTTTCTATCATTTGTGAATACATCGTATCTCTTTCTAATTTTGATTTTACAAAATAATCATTACTAGGATTACTATTTGTTTCTTTGGTATCTTCTTTTGTTATCTCATCCTTTGTTGTATTCTCCTCACTAGTTGCCGCTGTATTTGTACTAGTATTATTGTTTGTCTCTGTCATCGTATTCGTTGCATCACTTTTCTCTTCTGCCTTTTCCTCTGATATCACTTCATTGCTATTTACCAAAGTAGCATCTCCAATATCGGCTAATTGCATATCATCACTCGCCTCCATCTGCATAGAAGTTTCTATCGATGCCTCTTTCTCTGTATTGGTAGTATAATTCAAATACCCAGCTGTCATCAACATTAACACAATCACATAAACAATAATTTGATTTTTCTTAAATAATTTCATTTTTAACCTCTCCTTTTTGTGCCAAAGGGGACGGACCTTTTTGGCACACTTTTTTCTTGTTTTACTTTTCTTATATAGGCAAGTTATCTCATTTCAAAAACTTGTATTTTATGAGTAGCAAGTCCTGTCACCGCCTCCACTGCTTGGATAATATTTGTTTTGGTCTCTGCATTGCTAGCACCTTTAGCCGTTATAATTGCTCCCTCCACTTTGGGTTGTACAATTTTTTGAGTTATCGGAGTTTTTTCTCCATTATCTTCTTGATAGATAATATCTTTTTGGGTGTCTGTTTCTTGTATCTTTCGAATTCCTCCAGAAGTATCATTTTCTTCCGTATTGCTAGTTTTTGTATTTTCGTTATACATAGCTACCACTTCTCTAGATTCCGAATAATTAACAAAAACTTTGACGTCTCCTACCCCTTGCATTTTGGATAAAATTTCTTCTAATTGTTCTGCTAAGCTTACCGTTGTTGCCTCTGTCATCTTATCATCTACTTTTGTTATGGTTTGATTGCTACTTGCCAATTGTTTTGAACTGGTATCTTTTTCTTCTTTGTTAGTCAATTTCTTATTACCATTCCAAATCAAATTAATGATAACAATTGTAATAATGAGTAACACCACAAAGAAAACTAAATTCTCAATTTTCTTTTTGTTATTTCCTTCCCCTTCTTCTGGATTTCCCTTGGTTAATTGTTTTAATTTATCTCTAAACATTTTTCACTCACCCCATATTCTTCTATTAAAAACTTTTTAATATTTTGTATGTCTGCTCGATTGATTTTTGTTTTTTTGTCCTCCGCCTCATTTTCTTCCTTTTTATTTTCATCTTGTTTCTGGATACTTGTATCAATTGGCTTTATTTTTTGAATTTCTGTTACCACTTTATTTTCTATCTTTTTCTCTTCTGATGGCTTGACCTCCTCTTGTGATTTTTGTACTTTTATTTTTATTTTTGTAATTTTGGTTTCTTCCTCTTCATCCGATATTTGTGCTTTTACTTTACAACTTGTTGTTTCATATCCTTTTTCCTTTAATTTTTTACTAATATCCTTTTCTAGTTCTTGTATGTACAATTCTTGTATTCTTTCATCCATCGAACTTTGATTTAAAGTTGTACTTGTTTGTGTGGAGGTATATTCATCTAAATCAAAGTTTCCGGCCTTAAAAACATCTTGATGCTTGATAAACGGCGAAACAATTGTAAATAACACATAAATCCCCATTACCATTCTAATATATTTTTTGGTTTTATTATTGGGCAAAAGCATTTCTAAAATCGATACTATTACAATAGCTAATCCCAATCCTTTTATCCATGCGCTCATAAATTCTATCATCTTTACTATCCCCTTATCTATACATCATTCCGCTATTCGATATTTTTAAAACAAGAGTTGTCCCAATGATAATCATAAAAGAAATGCTAGTTAAGATGGCCAGAAAAATTTTAAAAATATCGCCTATTTGTTCTAATAAATTTGTTACCTTATCATCTGCTATTGGCTGTATCACACCTGCTAGCAGTTTATATGCCAGTGTCAAAGTAGCTAATTTGATAATTGGCATAATGCAAATTCCTAAAATGATAATCACACCTACTAAACCAACTGCATTTTTCAAAATAACTCCACACCCAAGCACAGTATCTACAGCATCTCCCAAGATTTTTCCTACCACAGGAATTGCTGAACTAACCACCGCTTTTGTCGTTTTAGCAGTAATTCCGGTCAACACTGCTGGACATAGTTCCTTCTAAAGAAATCACGCCCACAAATACAGTCAGTACAACACCCAAGAACCATACAATTCCTGACTTAAAAAACTTTGCCAATTTGTCTATCTTTATTTGGTCAGAAAGCTTCGATAAAATCACTAAAGCCGTAAAAATCATCAGAACTGGAAGAATAATATCTTGTATGATATTTCCGAATAAAATTTATCATAAACAAAATAATCGGTTCTAATACCCCACTTGTTGCAATGCTTCCCGTCGACATCATCAAAGTAATCAAAAGAGGAACTAGCATGTTCATAAAAGCCACTAAATTAGTTGTTGTATCCTGCACCATCTTCACAATATCCGAAAAGTTTGCCAAAATAATTGTAATAATCAATATATACTGGGCATAATAAATTAACTTTGAAATCCCATCATTTTCCAAACTTTCGCTAATCGCCTTCAAAATGCTATGTATCACAATAATAACCAAAATACTTCCAATTGCCTTTAAGGCCATCACAACCTCTGACCCTAGCAAGCTTAGCAATTTTTTTCCTATACTTGCATTATCAACCTCTCCTTTTACCGCATCACTTAGTACCTCATTCAAATCCCAATCCGCAAAAAACTCGCCCGCATACTCTTTCGAGCTCTTCAAAAAATCTTGTATGCCAAATTCCTCTTGCTGACCTTGTAGCATCTCTTCATTACTAGCCCCATACACACAAGTATTAGTATAAATTGGTATTCGAAACAAAATCAAACACATAGCAATCCATAAAAATTTAACAAAAACTTTCCTCATTTTTCTTATGTACTCCTTTTTTGCTTTGGTTGGCTCTTTTTGGGACAGGCACCAAGTGACCATTTGGCTCTTTTTGGGACAGGCACTAAGTGCCCATTTGGGTCTTTCTGGGACAGGTACTAAGTGCCCATTTGGGCTTTTCTGGGACAGGCACAACTTGACCATTTTTTATGTCGGTAATATCTTTAATATGATTTCTAATAAGCTTGATATAATTGGTATAGACATCGATATAATAATAATTTTGCTTCCAATTTCAATTTTGCTAGCAATTGCTCCTTCTCCTGAATCTTTACAAATACTAACAGCAAACTCTGATAAAAATGCTATCCCAGTTATTTTTAATAATAATGCTATAAAATTCCCATTGATAGAAGCTTTATTGGCTAATGATTGTAGTAATGTAATAACCCCTTGCAGTTCATCCATTACTAAAACTAAAATTAATACCCCTGTTAATAAACTAATATAAATAGCAAATTCTGGTCTATATTGTTTTAATAAAATAATTATAATTAGTGCTATTAGCGCAACTCCTATTATCTTAATAACTTCCACTGTTTTGCCTCTCTCCCTTTTCTTTTGTTGACATCTTTATTTATAACAATGTATCAGTATCTTCCTTCTACTCTCACTTAATTTGGATGGTCACGTTGTGCCTGTCCCAGAAAGACCCAAATGGGCACTTAGTGCCTGTCCCAAAAAGTCCCAAAAAGTCCCAAAAAGTCACAGAAACCTCATTCATTATAAATTAAAAATAGTTCTTACTGTACCAAATAATCCACTTATTTCTTTAATTACCATTGTTAAAACGATAACTAATCCCGCTAAAGTTGTCATCATAGCTTGGTCTTCTCTTCCTGCTCTTACTAATACTTGATGTAATACAGCAACTAAAATTCCAATGGCTGCTATTTTAAATAATAAATTAATGTCCATATTTTTCTTTCCTTTCCTTTTCATTTATTTTTACCTTTAACACAAAATAATAACGATGGCTAATCCTATAGTTGTTCCTAATTTGCTATATAATTTTTCATTTCTTATTCTTTGCTCTTGTGCTTCTTGTAATTGCGTTTCTAAAAACTTTTGTGTAATTTCAATTTGACTTGTTTGCCCTTCTACATCTGTTTGTCCTAATAGTTTCGATAATGTTTTTAATACATGCTTATCTTCTTTTGTCAAACTATTTTGACTTTCTTCTATAGCTTCTTCCCATGCTATATTAGCTGTTTTCATTTGCATTTTCTGTTTTGCTTCAAGAAATATATTCCCTATACATTGGCTCGTATTTTTGGAAATTTCTTCAAATATTTGAGGAATGGGGTCATATGTAAATTTTATTTTTGATTGAAACATATTAAGAGCATTTTTCATTTCTTCCAATTCATTTACTCGTATCACATATTTTTTGGATAAGTATCTTCCTATTAAACTACATGCTACTAAAATAAAAAATAGCATAAAATATTTTATCATTTGCATCTCATTTCTACCTCTTTCCTATTTTCTTTAATGTTCAACTACTATCTGCTATACTTTTTGAATGGTGTGGTCACTTGGTGCCTGTCCCAGAAAGACCCAAATGGGCAATCGGTGCCTGTCCCAGAATGATCCCAGAATGACCACTATATTGTATTCGAAAGATTTATTTTTAGAACTGTTTTTATAAAAAAAGTACTTTTTCTATTTGTTTTGTTTCGATTAAGTGATGAATTGCATCGTTATTTTTTATGTCTTCCATGCTTTTTCCATGCATGGTAAAGATGCCTTTTACGCCTGCTATTATTGCTTCTCCGGATGGCTTGTATGTCTTCTTTTGAACCGATTTCGTCACAGGCAATTATTTCTGGTGACATGGAACGTATTAGCATTTTCATTCCTTTTGCTTTGCTGATATTTTCAATTACGTCGGTTCTCATTCCTATGTCGTTTTGGGGCGCTCCTTTATACATAGCAGCGATTTCTCCTCTTTCGTCTACGACTCCACATGTCATTCCTTTGAAATGGATTTCTGGAATTCCATTGCTGATATTTCGGATGATATCTCTTAACATGGTTGTTTTTCCTTTTCCTGGAGGAGATACGATTAGGGTATTGTAAATTGTGTTATTTTCTTTGTTTATGATTTCTTTTAGCAGATGATTGCTACAGTTAATAACTTCTCTTGCTATTCTAAAGTTTAGACTGGTTATGTATTTTAAGTTTAAAATATTGTTTCCTTCTGTTACTGCTGTTCCTGTTATTCCAATTCTATGTCCTCCTTTGACTGTTAAAAATCCTTCACATATTTGATTTTTATAGGCATAGATTGAGTTTTCACATAGTCTTTCTAGGGTTTGCAATATTTCACTTGTGCTAATTTGGTAGTCTATTACAATGTCTGCTTGTCTTGTTTTTAATAAAATAGCTCTTTCTACTCTAATTCGTATCTCTTGTAAATCTTTTTGCAGGTTTCTATCTTGTACTAGCGTATTTTTTAGCAATGTATAAATCGTGCTGGGAAAATATCTTAGGATTTCTTCTATATCTTTCACTTTTTTCTCCTTTTCTTATGTTTTTATATTAATAAAATCTGTGCCAAAAGGTCCTTTCCCTTTGGCTCGCTTTGCTCTCTTTTTCTCCTTCTGGTAACACAAAAAAGGGGCATATATTATTCTTAATATATGCTCCTTTTCTTCTCAATAGAACTTTTTTTATTTTTATTTTGTAATTTTTTCTGTTTTACTATTTTTTATTGATGACAGCTCGATATATGAGACCTGAGTTTTCATTTCTTTCAAATTCTACACGATAGGCTGTTTCTAGTTCAATTTCGTCTTTTATTGTTACAAGATTTTGGTCTGTTACTTCGTATTCTTCTCCATTAAAATGGATTTCTTTGATTTTTCTGTTTTCTTCCTCTTGTGTTTCGTTGTTTAATTGAATGGTTGATATCAATCCTTTTACGGTTACACCTTGTAAGTTAGTACTTTCATAGTTTTCAAATTTTTGGTTAAAGGTGTTTACTTCTTCTTCGTCGATGTTGTTTGGATGAATGGCTTTTAGGGTTGAAAATTCTTCTCCAAATTGTGGTATAACATATTGTAATGGATTTTCGTCTTCTTCTAGCCCTAGTTCTTCCATTTGCTTTTTGTTGACTTCTTCTATTCTTTGTTGTACAGCTTGCATGAAGCTTGCTACTTGTTCTTCCTCATAGTTGTTTAATATCATACTATTATCTTCTGAGAATTCTTCTATTGCTACACTGTCTGTAAATTGCACGTTGTTGTTGTATTGATACTCGTATTTGATTTGGTCTGATTCTAATGCTAGTTGATAGTTTTCTGTGATGTTTTGCCCTGCTTGTAATCCTACATATTTTGCACTTAAAGCCACTTTATCTGTTTGATTGTTGTTTTTCATTTGCCATTGCAAATTATATTGTGCTTCGTTTTCGGTTACAACTTTGTCTAAGCTAGCTTCAAGGGCATTTGTTTTTATTAAAATACGATTTGCTTTTTTGTCTGTTTGATAAACTGTGATTTCTACGGTTTCCTTTTCTGCTTCTGAAGTATTGTTTAGTTCTCTAATTTGATTATCTAAGCTACTTACTGTTATTTTAGAAGCATTATTATAGGTCTTTACGTATTCATTTAATTTATTTAGCGTTGCTTCGTCATTTTTTAGGGTCTCTAATAGTTTGATTTGTATCTTTCTTATTTTCTCATTTGTTAATGTTAGTTTATATCCCATTGCTCCTGTCTCTTCTATTTTGCTAAAATTCTCTTCTTGTAGTTCTTGTACAAATTGATTAAAATAGGTGTTTTTTATATGCTCTTTTTCTTCTTGTGTTAACTGCATACCTGAAAATTCTTTTATTTTTCCTAACGCATTTTCTTCGCCTATGATTTTATTGTCGGTTTCTTTTGTTGCTACATATTTACTTCCAATATAGTCTGTTTGAATTCCCAAAGTGTCTCCTACTTTTTTATAGGTTACTGGAAATTTTACTTCGTCTGAATAGTTTAAACTGATATTTTGCAAAGCTTGGTTATTAGCTACGTCTACTTGCCCATCAAAGGTTACCTTCATTTGATTGACATTTTCAAATTGGTCACTTGTATTGTAGGCTGTAACTTCGACTTCGATGTCTCCTTCGTTTTGATATGGTGTTGTTTTTTGCTTTTCAAAGTATTGTTTTAATGAATTGTCTATAAAGCCTTCTTTCTCGTCTCCTATTTGTGTTATGTATTTAAAAAATAAGTCTTTGTTCGTTTTAAATAGGTCGGTTGCAAAATAGGTGTAGGCAATTCCAGTTAATACCATTAGTATCACTAATAGCATAATAATTATTAATATTATTTTACTGTTTTTCTTTTGTCCCATTTTTATTCATTCCTTCCTAACTCATAAATTTATTTCAATTTATGATAAGCACAATTCTATTCTTCCCAGTTATGATAAATATTGGCTACGTCATCTAAGTCTTCTAATCTTTCGATTAGTCTTTCCATTTTCTCTATTCCTTTTTCATCTAATGCTACGGTAGTGGTTGGAACCATTTGTACTTCTGCTTCTAAGAATTCTAGTCCTGCTTCTTCTAATTTTTCACGAACGACTGTGAAATCAGATGGGTCTGTTATGACTTCATAGATTTCTTCTAAGGCTTGGAAGTCTTCTGCTCCAGCTTCTAATGCTAGCATCATTAAGTCTTCTTCTTCCATCGTTGCTGTTTCTTTTTCTATTATGATGATGCCTTTTTTGTTAAACATATAGGATACACATCCACTTGTTCCTAAGTTTCCTCCTGATTTATCAAAGGCATGTCTTACATCTGCTGCTGTTCTGTTTTTGTTGTCTGTTGCTGCTTCTACGATAACGGCTACACCATTTGGTCCGTATCCTTCATATATGATTTCTTCGTAGTTTTCGTTACTGCTTGATGCTTTTTTGATGGCATTATTGATGGTGTCATTTGGCATGTTGGCTGCTTTACATTTTGCTATTACGTTTTTTAGTTTTGAATTTCCTGCTGGGTCTGGCCCTCCTTCTTTTACTGCTATTAATAGTTCTCTTCCTAATTTTGTAAAGATTTTTC
>CANPHV010000017.1 GCA_947573965.1 uncultured Clostridium sp. | reverse complement strand
GCATTTCATAATACTAGGTATTAACACATAAATTTTTAAGCGATTGCCATACAATTATTACTCATCGTTTTTTAATTCTTTTTGTAACTGAAACAATAGCTAATTATTGTTCTAAAAGCTTTTTAATTTCTTCATTTCTCTTTACTTTTTTCGTTGTCGTTTTAATCAACTCTTGGTCTGTCAAAACCATATTTTTAATATACTTATAAGGAGGAAAAGTCTTATTAATTTCTTTGACCTTTTGCCAAATCAACTCTTCTAATTCCTCTTGCGATGCAGAAGGATATTTTTCTTTTACCACTTCTTTATCATAAACAATTTTTACAGAAAGCTTGATATCATTTTTATCTTTTTGGTCTGGCATACCATAAACAATACACTCTGCAACTTCATCTAGTCGGTTAACTAAAGTTTCTAGTTCATCTGGAAATACTTTTTTACCATTTTTTAAAACAATCATATCTTTCTTTCTACCAGTTAAAAATAAGTACCCCTCTTTATCATAATAAGCTAAATCGCCTGTATAGAACCATCCATCTTTTAACACTTGACTGGTTGCTTCTTCATTTTCATAATAGCCAAGCATTACATTTGGACCCTTTACTCGAATTTCTCCAATTCCTTGCTCATCTTGATTGAATAATTCCACTTGCACATTTTCCATTGGAAATCCTATTGACCCATATTTCATTTTTTTAACATTTTCTGCAGCGATAACTGGGGACGTCTCGGTTAAGCCATATCCTTGCACTACATTAATTCCTAATTCATTAAATCCTTGTGCTACTCTTTTATCCAAAGGAGCCCCTCCAGAAATAACAAATCGCAAAGCTCCTCCCAATTCATTTAGAATTTCTTGGAATAATTTTTTTCTAATATCAATCCCGAATTTTAATAATACATTACTTCATTTTTTAGCAAACGCCACTGCTTTCGTCTTTCCTTTTTTGGCAACTCCTTGCTCTATCCTTTTATAAATGGTTTCTACTAATAAAGGAACCCCTACAAAAATAGATACTTTGTATTCTTTTAAATTTTGTGCAATATAGCGAAGTCCATCCGGAAATACAGTAGTTACCCCAAAGGCAAGCATAACAATCATACAGGTTGAACCAAAAATATGATGAAATGGCAAAAAGGCTATGTTAACGTCCTCTTTTCGAATATCTTCTACTAACTGCATACTATATACATTAGAAGCTATATTGTTTTGGGAAAGCATAACTGCTTTTGATTTTGAAGTAGTACCAGAAGTAAATAACAAGATATTCATTTTATAACTATCTATTTTTGCCTCTAAATATTCCGTATTTCCTGCTTCTAGTATTTCTTTTCCTTGTTGTTTTAGCGTAGGTATATCCTCATACCCTTCCAGTGGTCTCATACAAATGTAATTTTCAATTGCTACGTTTCCTCTTTTTTTAATTTCCTCAATATTTTCAAGATATTTCTCATCAAATACTAAAACGTCTGCTTTGCTTCGAACTAAACAGCTTTCTAATTCTTCTACTTGTAGTTCTTTATCAAGTGGAATACTAACCATTCCTCCTAATAAATTGGCCATATGAGTAATAACCCACTCATAACCATTTCTTCCTACAATAGCAACTCTTTTATCCGCATACCCTAAGTCGTAAAATTTTGTTCCTAATTGATTTATCTCTTCTAATAATCTGCTATAACTTACCTTTTCATAAGAAACGTCTTTTTCTTTTTTGTGTTTTATCATAAAAGCTGTTTTTTCTTGGTATTTGCTTACTGCATCATAGATAAGTTCTTTTATGTTTTCAAACTCTGTTGCTTCAAAATATTTTTCTCTTCCCATAATTTTACCTCTTTATCTAGTATTGATTACTAGATTATCATATCTATAATATGTTGTCAAGTGTTGACTAAGGGTTCAAAAGATGCTATGATTATTGGTATGAGGTGATTTGAGATGAACGAAGATATTAAAAATTTCCATCTTCCTAGATGGGACGAACTACCTAATATCGATTTATACATTGACCAGTTAGTTTCTTTTTTAGAACAATACTTGGCTGGTTATATTAAAAATGATAATGAAAAAGAAGAAAAGATTATAACAAAAACAATGATTAACAATTATGTAAAACATAAAGCTATCAAAGCTCCTGTGAATAAGAAATATAATAAAGGACATATGGCTTCTTTATTTGTTATTTTTATTTTGAAAGAAGTTTATAGTATTCATGAAATTGAAAAGTTGATTAGTCTAGCGATTGAGACTTCCCCTATTGAACTTGCTTATGACCGCTTCTGTTCAGAACTTGAGAAGGCTATTCGCATTGTTTTTGCTGAGAAAAATTATGTTAAAAATAGCAGACTTTCACAAGAACAGTATATTTTAAGAAATGTAGTTCAATCGTTTGCTAATAAATTGTATGTGCAAAGAGTGTATTTGAAAAAATGAGGAAGTTCATACTTCCCCATACCCCTTTTCAATCATAGACTCTTCTAGTTCATTGACACGTTTCATAAGCGAAACCATCAACTTAGCCAAAATAGGCTTCATATTTTTAAGATTTATCTCCATCCCTTTTGCAAAACTTGCCTCTTTTAACTGACAATACTCCTTCTTCAAAATAGGTATCATAGACAAAGAAATACACACCAAAATCTCAATATCCTCTAAATTTACCTTCCATAGTTTTAGTGGCATACAAAGATTTTTAATCGTAATAGCCATTTCTCTTACACTTGTTGTTTTCGCATAAATATAAGTGCTATTGCATACCAATATCAATTTAATCGCTACCAAAAAAGCATACTCATAATTCTCTAAAATCCAATTGATTAGTACCGTCAGCAATATAAATGGCATTATTTTTCCTATATTTTCTATTGCTTCTGCTAGCTTTATTTTTAAAACTACCATTGCTAACAAATTAAAAACTAGTACACCCAAAAACAAAAAAGGATTTTGGATAAAAAAGATAGCCGTAGCATACAAAATAAAGCCTAAAAAAATCATAACCCTTTTCATTTTTTAGCCATCTCCTTTATCTTTTTTATCAACTCATCCATTGAATAATCTGATAAATTCATATCTATTCCTTCTTGCCTCAACTTCTCTACCATTTCTATTACAAGTGGTAACTTAATATCATATTGTCTAAATATTTTCAACTTATCGATAATTTCATCTTTTTTCACTTCTGCTACAATTTTACCTTCATTTAAAACAATAATTCTATCTGCTAATAACATTTCTTCTGCTGCATTAGTAATATAAACAATCGTATAACCTTCTTTTTTTAAGTTTTCTACAATATGATAAATTTCCTCTTTGCCTTTACTATCAATCATAGTAGTAGGTTCATCCAATACAATGACCTTTGGTTGTTTAGCAAGTACTTCGCCAATGATTACTCTTTGTTTTTGCCCTAAAGATAATTCATATAAATCTTCTTCTATTTTGTCTGCCATATTCACTTTTTCAAGAGACATTTGTACTCTTTGGTCAATTTCTTCTTGACTCAATCCTTTTAGGGCAAAAGATACTTCTTCTTTTATCTTGTTAAAAATAATTTGGTTTTCTGGATTTTGAAAAACAATGCCTACCCTTTTTCGCACCTCTTCTTTGTTTTTCTTATCGCCTACTACCAAATCATCGATTAAAATTTTTCCCTCTTTTGCCTTAATAATGCCAGAAATCAACTTACCTAATGTCGATTTGCCTGAACCATTTTTGCCCATAATAACAACGGTTTCTTTTTCTTCTATGGTAAGATTGATTTCCTTTACGATATCTTTTCCTCTTTTATAACGATACGTTACGTTTTCTATTTTAATCATTTTCGCCCCTCAAATATTTGTTAAATGGTTTTCTTAATACTCTTTCTAAAAATAACATTAGAATAACTTTTATTGGTACCATGATTAGTTCTTTTACAATTCTAGAAGCCATTAGCACCATAAAAGCTTTTCCTGTTGTAATACTTAGCCATAAGGTATTTAGTCCAATATTTGCAATAAACGTAACCAATACAACTGCCAAAATCATCCTTACTATAAATTGCTTGTCTGTATAAGTATCTTCTTCCTTTTTATACAATAGAAAACCATAAATAGCTGCTGCTACTGCTGTTGTAACGGTATAGCCAATAAAGAAAGATCCAAAAGGAAATAACGTTGCTCCTATTAAATCAGCAAGGACAGCAATTAAAATGCTCCACTTTGGACCAAGCCATATGGCACAAAGAATTGCTGGAACAAACGAAAATCCAATTGTTAGGATTGGTGTTTTAATGGATAAAAATCGAGAAAGAATAATCTCCATCGCTAATAATAAAGCCCCTAATATTATTTTTTTATTTTTTGACATTTTGATTTCCTCCTATTATTTCATTTTTTCTTTCATTCTAACAAGTGTATTTAAAGCATCAATTGGTGTTAATTCATTTAAGTTGATTTTGTCTACTTCATGAGCAATTTCTGCTAATTTATAGTTATACAAGTCAAATTGTCCCTCCACTTGTTTTTTATCCTGTTTTTCTTGTTTCTGACCTGTTAATATGTTTTTTCTTTCCAAAGAACGTAAGATTTCATCTGCTTTTTGGGTTACTACTTTTGGAACACCTGCCAGTCTTGCAACGTGAATACCATAGCTTTCATCGGTTCCTCCTCTTACTATTTTTCTTAAGAAAATAATGTCTTCTCCTTTTTCTTTAACAGCAATGGAATAATTTTTTATGCCTTCTATTTTGTCCTCTAGTTCTGTTAGTTCATGATAATGTGTTGCAAATAAGGTTTTAGCACCACATTTTTCTTTGTCACCAATGAATTCTGCTACTGCCCAAGCAATGGACAAACCATCGTAGGTAGAAGTTCCTCTTCCAATTTCATCTAAAACGACTAAACTGTTGCTGGTTGCTTCTTTTAAAATGGTGGCTACTTCCATCATTTCAACCATAAAGGTACTTTGCCCCATACTTAAATCATCCGATGCTCCTACTCTTGTAAATATCTTATCCACTACCCCAATTTTAGCACTTTCAGCAGGCACAAAACTTCCCACTTGCGCCATTAGGGTAATTAAGGCAACTTGTCTCATATAGGTGGATTTTCCTGCCATATTCGGTCCTGTAATAATGGATAAACGACTGTCTTGCTTGTCTAAATAGGTGTCGTTTTCTACAAAACTTCCTGGTCCTAAGATTTTTTCAATCACTGGGTGTCTTCCCTTTTTAATGTCTAGGGTGCCACTTGAAGTTACTTCTGGCATACAGTAATTCATATCTTCTGCTACTTCTGCAAAAGAGGTTAATACGTCTAAGTTAGATACCATTTCACTTGTTTTTTGTAGTCTTTTAATATTTTTGGCTATTTGGTCTCTAATTTGTACAAATGCTTCGTATTCTAAGGTTACAACTTTTTCTTCAGCTCCTAAGATTTGATTTTCTAAGTTCTTTAATTCTTCGGTTATGTATCTTTCGGCATTGGCTAAAGTTTGCTTTCTAACAAATCTGTCTGGTACTTGACTTAAATAGGATTTTGTTACTTCGATAAAATAACCAAATACTTTGTTAAAGCCTATTTTCAAATTTTTAATTCCCGTTTTCTCTCTTTCGTCTAGTTCTAGCTGTACTAACCAGTTTTTTCCTTCGATTTGTGCTGTTTTTAAAGTGTCTATTTCTTCATCATACCCTAGTTTGATAATACCACCATCTTTAATGGTCATTGGTGGGTCATCGATAATAGCACCATCAATTAATTGGTAGATATCTTGCAATTCATCTAAGTTTTCTGCTATTTCTTTTAATCTCTCAGATTTACAGTTAGCAAGACTTCTTTTTACTTCTGGCAATTTCAAAAGCGAATTTTTTAAGGTTACCATATCTCTTGCATTGGCATTTCCATAAGCCATTTTTCCTGCTAAACGTTCGATATCATATACTTTCTTTAGGTTGTCAATCACTTCTCCTCTTAGCATAATATCATCTTTTAATTCTTTGACGGCTTCTAATCTTTTATTGATTTCTAATACGTCTACTAAGGGGTCTCCTAACCATCTTCTTAAGGCTCTTGCTCCCATTGAAGTAGAAGTTTTATCCAAAACCCATAATAAGGTTCCTTTTTTGGATTTGTCTCTTAATTTCTCCGTAATTTCTAAATTTCTTCTAGCATTGATATCCAATGCCATATATCTGGATAACGAATACACAACAATTTTGTTGATATGGTCTAGGTTGGTTTTTTGGGTTTGCTCTATGTATTCAAATAAGGCATGGATGGAACTGATGGCTAAGTTTTTTTCTGAAAAATTTTCTACTTTCTTGCCATGATTATCTTGTATAGAAAATCTCATTTCTAAATTTTCTACTTCACTGTTAAAAAATTTATCATTGAATTTTGTAATATAGACATTTTCAAATCTTTCTTTTATTTTACTCATTTCTTCGCTGCAATCTGCCATCATAGAATTTACTACTAATTCGGAAGGCGTATATCTTGCGATTTCATCTAATAACATTGGAAAATTATGATTGTCTTTGATTTCTGCTGCATAGAATTCTCCTGTGGATATGTCGCATATACTGATACCAAAATAGATGCCAGATTTAAAGATAGACATGATATAATTGTTTTTTCTTTCTTCTAACATATTGCTTTCTACTACCGTTCCTGGTGTTACAACTTTTATTACCCCTCTTTTTACAATTCCTTTGGTGTTTTTTGGGTCTTCTAATTGCTCGCAAATAGCCACTTTGTAACCTTTGTTTACTAATTTGGCTATATACATTTCTGCTGCATGGTGTGGTACGCCAGCCATAGGTGCTCTTTCTTCTTGCCCGCAGTCTTTTCCGGTTAGTGTAATTTCTAGTTCTCTAGCTACTAAGATGGCATCGTCAAAGAACATTTCATAAAAGTCTCCTAATCGATAGAATAGGATACAGTCTTTGTATTCTTCTTTGGTTTCAAGATATTTTTGCATCATTGGTGAGTATTCTGCCATATTATTTTTCTTCTCCCTTCTCTTCTTTTTCTATTTCTTCCTCCATGATTTCTTTTATCTTTTGAAAATACTTTATATTTTTCCCTAATCCTTGTATAGATATTGGTTTAACATTTCCTAGTATAGTTTGTCCTGAATTAATCTTTCTTGTAGCCTCTGTAATATTTCCATTACATATTTGAACAATTTCATTCATTGTAGATAATTTATAATATAAATCATCTAACTCATTTTTAATAACAAACTCTTTTTAGTGGCAAACTATCTATTACTTGTATTATTCTTGGTGATAATTCTGATTTCTGATAATTAGGAACATACTCTTCTTGATAAAATTCAATAATTGTATTATCTCTAGTTGCTTCTTTTTTCATCTTTCTTATGTTTCTTATCACAGTAGACCTTGCTATTGCTAAATTATTTTCTTCAATTGCCCTTTCAAGAGATATATGATGTTTCATTGCATATATTAGCAAAGCTTCGTAATCAATATGCGTATATTGCTTAGGTTTAATATTGCTTGCTTTTTCTTCCATTTAATTCTCCTTTTTCATACATTACTTTTTATATGTTATCATATAATTGTTCATTCATTAGTATCATTTGTATTGCTTTTTTAGAATATCCTTTTTCTTCCATTTTTCGTATTTTATTTTGAAGTACAAACATTTCTTCTAAAAATAGCTTTATATTGTTTTCTAATATAGGATATATTTTATAGCCTTCTTCTTTCAAGTATCCTAATTTTTCTGCTAAAAAATCGCTTTCTTCAGTTAAAAAATCAATAATTCTATCATTATATCTACTTTTCAATTTCATAATTTGATCTTGGTTTATATCATATTTTTTCAAATATTCCATCTTTTCTTATCGCATCCTTTCCTTATCCATTTCTGATGCACTAATAACTTTGTTTATGCTATCCTTTCACTATCCTCTCTAATAATTTGCTTTATTTCTTCCATTTCGTATATTAATTCTTCTATATCAATTTCCATTTGTTCTGTCACATTCTCCAAAGCCTCTTGATAGTCATATCCTACTTCTAAAGAATTTGATACAAATTTTAAAATGTCTTGCTGTTTTTTATTTAACGTCCATTGCTCTAAATCTAAACTATTCTCATTGTTTGTTTCTATGTTTTTATCCTCTGTCTTCTTCTCAAAAAACTCATTTATTTGATATTGTCCCTTTTTCTTTTCTAGAAAAATTTTTCCAAGCATACATTTTTTACATTTATTATACATACTTCTAGCCATAACTTGAGGGTTTGTTTCTGTGTTGTAAGCAATATCTCCACATTTTTCTATTATTATATTAATCGCTAAACTTTCAAGTTCTGTTACGTCTTTTTCTTTATACTGATAAGCTAAATTCTTGCTTACACTTTTTCCTATTTCCAATATTAATTCCGAATGTTTTTCCATCTGTTCTTTTGACATTAGTATTGATTTTCCAATGTAGATACTTTGCTTTTCTTTCAATGTTTGTAAAAATATCTCTTCAAAATCTTCTGGTACTACTTTTGTCATAAACTCTCTTAAAGATATATTTTTGTATTGGCATATTTCCTCAATTTCCTTTTGGCTTATAATTTTATTATATTTTCCTTTTAATTTCAAATAAAACAAAATATCAAAAGAACCCTCATTAGATGAAAGTATTTTTTCTATTTCTTGGGGCGTTTTAGTCAATATTATTCTGTAGTTTTCTTCTATTTGTTCTTTCTTAATGTTATTATCTTCTAAGATATTAAAAATTGCTTTTACTTGTTTGGCACTTCCACTCCTTGCTAAGACTGAAAGGCTATTTTCAATCAATTTACTTTCAATTCCAATTTTTTTCAATTCTTCAAAAATTCCTTCTATGTCTTCTGCTTTTCCTTGTGCCAATACTATCAAACATTTTTCAATTGTTTCTTTGAAAATTTGATTTTTTCTCAGCACATCAAAAATCCTCTCTATTTCTTCTGCTTTTCCTTGTGCTAATATAGTTAAACATTTTTGGATTGCTTGTGTAGAAATTTTATGATTATCTAATACTTTAAAAATCCTTTCTATATTCTCTGCTTTTCCTTGTGCTAATATGGTTAAACATTTTTGGATTGCTTGTGTAGAAATTTTATGATTATCTAATACTTTAAAAATCCTTTCTATATTCTCTGCTTTTCCCGTTGCCAACACTGACAAACATTTTTCGATTGCTTCTTTTTCTATTTTATATTTCTTTAATACTTTAAAAGTTTTCTTTATTTCTTCTTTTCTTCCTTGGGCTAAAACTGTTAGACATTTTTCTATGGTTTCTTTTGAAATTTTATATTCATCAACTAAGGTCTTTAAAATTTCTTTTATATCTTTTGCTTCTCCAAAAGCTAAAACAGATAAACAATTTTCAATTGCTTCCTTTTCTATTTTATATTCCTTTAATACCTTAAAAATATTTTCAATTTCTTTTGGTTTTCTTCGGATTAATACAGATAAACATTTTTCGATTGCTTCTTTCTCTATTTTATATTTCCTTAATACCTTAAAGTTTTCTTCTATTTCTTTCGTCTTTTTCGTTGTTAATATTGTTAAACAATTATTGATTGCTTCTTTCGAAATTTTATACTGATCCAATATTTTAAAAGTTTCTTCTATTTCTTTTGCTGTTTTTTCTGTAAAAATCGTCAAACATTTTTCGATTGCTTCTTTCGAAATATCATGACTATCTAATATCTTAAAAATCTCTTCTATTTCGTCTATTTTTCCATTTACAAAAATGGATAAACATTTTTCAATTGCTCCTTTTCCTATTTCATGCTTATTTAATATATCAAAAATTTTCTCAATTTTTTCTGCTTTTCCTTCTACTAGAAGTTTAATATTTTTTTTAATTGCTTCTTCTGGAATTCCATGTTCAATTAGTATGTTTAAATTTTTTCCTATATTGGCACATTTTTCTTTTGTTATTTTTTTTAGGACGGATATCGATTTTTTTAGTGCTTCCTTTGGTATATCATATTTATCTAATGTTTTAAAAAATTCTTCTACATCTTCTGGTTCTTTAGCAATTAATGCTGTTAAAGAATTTTCTATTACTTCTTTTTGTATATCATGTTCAATTAATATTTTAAAAACTTTTTCAATTTTTTCTGCCTTTCCTCTAGCCAGAACTGTTAAACAGTCTTCTATTGATTCTTTTGAAATTTTGTATTTATTTATTAATATATCAAAAATTTTTTCAATTTCACTCGGTTTTCCTTTTACCAAAATAGTTAAACATTTTTCGATTGCCTTTTCTGAAATATCATATTTGTCTAATGCTTTAAAATTATCTTGTATAACTTTTAGTTTTCTTTTTCTTAAAATTGTCAAACAATTTCCAATTGCTTGTTTTGATATTTTATGTTTGTCTAATTCCGCTAAAATTTCTTCTATTTCTTTTCCATCGGATAAAACTAACAAACAACTTTCTATTGACTCTTTTGAAAACCCTTTCGTTTTTAAAATGATGAAATTACTTTTTATTGTTTCTACTTCACCGATTTAAAACTAGCAAACAATTTTCGATTGCTTCTTTCGAAATATGAAATTCATTTAATGTTTTTAAAACAGCATTTATATTATCAAATTTTCCTCTTTCTAGTAATGTTTTTAGATTTTTATTTAATATTCTAGTAATTGCCTGTTCATCAAATCCATTATCTTTTAATACTTTTTGTAACGCTTCCTTTGTTATCATATATTCACACAATTATTCCTTTCAAATACCACATATGTTCGGAAACAATTTTTAGTTCAATTACTTGTCCAATTAATTGCTTTTCTCCTTCAAAAATAACCACTTTATTGCTATCAGTTCTTCCTGTTAGTAAAGCTTTATTATTTTTGCTTTCTCCTTCGACTAAAACCTTTTGTATAGTCCCTATATATTTTTGATTATTCTCTTGTATTTGGCTTTCTACTAAAGCTTTTAGCTGGTTAAAACGTTCATGCTTTTCTTCTTCTGGAATTTGATTTTCTTGTTTTTCGGCTGGTGTCCCTACTCTTCTTGAATAAATAAACATATAGACTTGTTCAAACTTTACTTTTCTAACAACATCCAAGGTATCTTCAAATTCGTCGTTAGTTTCTCCTGGAAAACCAACAATAATATCAGTTGATAGCGTTAAATTTGGTATTTTTCTTTTCATTTTTTCAACTAAATTCAAATATTGTTCTTTGGTATATTTTCGGTTCATTTCCTTTAATACTTTTGTATTTCCAGATTGTAAAGGTAAATGGACTAATTTACATACTTTATCTAAACTTGCAATTGCTTCTATTACATCATCAGTAAAATCCTTTGGATGAGGTGATACAAAACGAATTCTTTGAATTCCCTCTATGTTGTTAATTGCCTTTAATAAGGTAGCAAAAGAGTGTATTCCTTGGTATTCTTCAAAAGCTATTCCTTTTTCACGTTCGACTCGTAAATAAGAATTGACATTTTGGCCTAATAAAGTAATTTCTTGATATCCTTGTTTAGCAAGTTCTTCTACTTCTTGTAAAATATTTCTAGGCTCCCTACTTCTTTCTCTTCCTCGTACATAGGGTACAATACAATAACTACAAAAATTGTTGCAACCATTCATAATGGTAACAGAAGCTTTAATATTGCTATCACGTTTGATGGGTAACCCTTCGTGAATTTCCCCCTCAATATCTAGGATATCTTCTATTTTCTTTTTTTCTTCTAAAGCTTTTAATAAATCTTCTGGAAATTTGTGCAAGGTATGGGTTCCAAATAAAATATCGACAAAAGGATAACTTTCTTTGATTTTATCGGTAATGTGCTTTTCTTGCATCATACAACCACCAATTGCTATGATAATTCCTTTTTCTTCTTTTAGTCGCTTAAGTTCTCCTAATTTTCCAAATAGTTTGTCTTCTGCGTTTTCTCTAACACAACAGGTATTGAATACGGCTAGGTCTGCTTCTTCTTGCTTCTCTGTTTTTTGATAGCCCATTTGTTCTAACATACCACATAGTTTTTCAGAGTCATTTTCATTTAGTTGGCATCCCATTGTTAATATCGTATATTTAGGTTTTTTTGCTATTTCGTTCATCTAAGTTTTGTTCTCCTTTTTGCTTTACTAATCTTGTCCTATTTTATTACAAAATGGGTTCTTTTTCAAGTTTTTTTGACAATTCCTCTATTTTTTTAAATTCGCTTGACTTATGTAAATTTGTATGATATAATGTGCCTACACAAGGAAATCCTTGTGAATAACATAAAGGAGGAAAATACGATGTATAAGCATCGGTTCCGGCAAATCACTAGGTCTCCCCCATGGAGAACTAGTAGCCGCTACCTCCTTCGCAAAAAAGTTGTCTAAGGTACAGCCTCATTGTGGGGTTGTACCGAATTTATTTTTCTGCTATAATACTTTATAGGAGGACTAAGTACATGGGAAATTTCGATACTTTATTAACAAGTAAAACAAGTAAAAGAACATATTTATATGATTATAAAAAAATATACAAAAAAGGACGTTTTGCTACTTCGGTTGACTATAATTATTTTGAAAATCTTTATGTTTTAGAATTATTAGAAAATAACCAAAAGAAAAAATATGATGAAGATTTAATCACTTTATGGGGTAAATTAGACATGAAAAGCTATATCGATTACGACTTAGGCAATACCATCAACCTATATTTTACCAATAGTTTTTCTTGTAGACCTGTTAAAGAATTAAAAGACTATAATTTCATGCACGAAGATAGCAGAAAAGCAACGCTTTTAGATATTAAATTTATAAAAAGACTATCTTTAGAAACAATTGCATTCGAAAATTTATACTTAGCAACTTTTGAAATTTTTGATACCCATCATAATTTTAGACCTTATGTACTACTTTTTACCAAAAACAAAGAAAATAATTTTGTAGAAATTGGTTATGGTTATGACTCTAATGATAATGGAAACATAGAATTAACGATTACAAATTTTAATTATCCTGTCTTTCTTACTACAAAAGGAAAACTTCTTTTACCTTTAACGAACCAAAAAATAAAATTAGATATTTACGATTATATTAAAGATACAGATATTCAAAAAATAGAAAAAATCAATAGGGGTTGAATAAAATTCAACCCACTTTTTTGTTTTAAGCAAGACCGTATTTTTTCTTAAATTTATCAGCTCTACCACCAACTGTTTCTTGTCTTAAGTTTCCAGTCCAGTATGGATGGCATTTTGAACATACGTCTACTTTTAAATTTGTTTTTGTTGAGCCTACTTCTAAAACATTACCACATGCGCATGTGATAGTTGTTTGATTATAGTTTGGATGTATTCCTTCTTTCATTAAAGTTCACCTCTTTCTTATGTTAAAAATAATTTGACTGTGTTTTATCATAACATATTTTTTTACATTTTTCAAGTATTATTTTTGATTTTGTTCATTTTGTTGTTCTTCATACATATATTCTGCTGAATAAAGCATTTCTTTGTTAAGTGAAAGCTTGTGAATTAATTTCCCCATAACATTAAAAATACAAGCTACAATCAATATTAACATTCCAATTCTTTTCCAGTTATTTTTTAGCATGATTTTTTCTCCTTTTTCAATAATACATATTAATTATACTGTTATTTTTTAAAAAAGTCAATAATTTGGTAGATTTTTGGTTACACTATATTTGGTGATTTAAAATGAATAAAAAAACTTGGATTTTAATTGTTATTGTTTTAGCCGTTTTGATTGGTGTTGGTGTTTTCTTTTATTTCCAAAATACAACTCCTTCTGAGTCTAACGAAAATACCTATGAAGCCAATCGAACTTCTACAAATAACACTTCTAATGCTACTTCCCAACAAGCAAACCAAACTGAAAATACAGCAGTAAACGAAGTAAAGCAAGGAATTGCAGAAGCGGAAAATAATAAACCTGCTCCTGTTAAAGAAGAACAAATTGCAACTTTTTCAACTAAAATTTATTCCACTGATAGTGCTCGTCAAAATAATGTTTCTATTACTTGTAATACCTTAAATGAAACCATTGTAAAAAATGGCGAGACCTTCTCTTTCTGTGGCACAGTTGGTCAAGCTTCTAGTAGTAAAGGCTATCAAAAAGCTGATATTTTTGATAAAGATGGAAACAAGAAAAAAGGCTTAGGCGGTGGAAACTGTCAAATCAGTTCTACGCTTTACAATGCCGTACTTGCTGTTCCTACTTTAGTCGTAACAGAACGACATTCTCATAGTAACTATGTTCCTTATATTGCAAAAGGAAAAGATGCTGCTGTTGCTTATGGTAGTTATGATTTTAAGTTCCGAAACGACTCTCGGAAACGATATAAAAATATTAGCTTCTACGGATAACGCAACTGTTACTACTTCGATTGTAGCACTAAAATAATAATACAAAAAACTTCTCTATTAAGCATTAGAGAAGCTTTTTCTTATTTATATTATTTTTCTACAATAAAAGCATTTGGCAAATACCTTTCTCCTAGCAGCGTAGATGGTGTTGTTACTAATTCACCATCAAAACACATAGCAGATGAATAGCCACCATCTAAATTAGCAGCATTATAGGCACCATATCTCTCAAAAATTGTTTGTAACTCTAGCAAATTTGCTCCTATGCTATAACCTGGTTGTCTACCATCAATTACTACTAATATCATGGTTCCATCCTGTCTTTGCCCAATAGCAGTTCTTGGATGCAAACCTCCTGAATTTGCATTTTGAATTTGATTTTTTCCATTTACAATAAGATATGGTCCAAATTTGATAGCTGATTCCATTCCTACGTCTAATGCCTCTTGATAAGTATATCTTCCTAAAATAAGTTTTCCTTTTTTGTCTAAACCAATTAAACTAGAACTAGTGTCTTTATCGCCATTGAGTAATTCTCGATTCATAATTACAGCATCTAATAAAATATTCCCCATTCCTTTTCCTTGTGGGTCAACATAGCCACCAGCATTAATCGCTCCAATAGCATTGTATTTTTCTACAATCTCCGTTAATTTTAGTCCCCTATCTTCTATTCTTGTATCAATTAGTTTTACTTTGGAAGCATCTGGAACTATCATTACATATCCAACATAGCCTGTTCCTGTTATTTTCTCGACGGTTACCTCTCCCTTATTTTTTCTAACGACTACACCTGAATTGTCTGAATTCTCATCATTTTTCACTTCCAAGCGGTCCATAATTTCTTGGATTTCTTCTTCTGATAAAAACCAAGTTGCTAAATATTGATGGCTCATCGTTGTCATTGCCGTCTGTACCCATAGTTCTTTATAACTTTGGAATAAATTGGTCTTAAAAAATAAAACAATAAATAAAATACCCAAAATAATAAAAGAAACTAGAACTTTAAGACATAAAAGAATTCTTTGTTTCCATGTTCTTTTTACTTTTGGCTTTTTTTCTTTTTTCTGTTTTGGTTCTTTTACTTTCTCTTCTTTTTGTTTTTCTTCTCTTTCTAATTTTTCTTTTATCCATGTATAGAATTTCATTTCCCTCTCCATTCTTTTTTTATTTGCATTGTTAGCAAATCTTAAGCACGCTTTTCATCATTATGTTAATTTTACCATATTTTTCTTGCTTTTTCAAGACAAAAAACATATTCTTATCCATTTAAGAATATATTGTAGTATTATTGGAGGGATATCAATGAACAAATTAAAATTACCAATTGCTTTTTTTCTTAATTTAACACTTATTTTCGCATTTGCTTTGCCTTGTTTTGCTGAAGATACTGCCTATGTATGGTCAAACAATGCTAGTTCCATTATGACGAATGCAAATGAGGGTGAAAAACAAGAAGAAATCAATTCAAATAACTTAAAACTCGAATCTGCTTCTGCCATTTTAATTGAACAAACCACAGGTCAAGTTTTATATGAACACAATCCACACGAAGCCTTACGTCCTGCTTCTGTTACTAAAGTTATGAGTATTTTATTAATTATGGAAGCATTAGATAGTGGCAAAATCTCTTTAACCGATTCCATTCCTTGCACTGAAAATGCTGCTTCTATGGGAGGTTCTCAAATTTGGTTAGACCCACGTGAAAGCTTAACAGTTGAAGAAATGCTAAAAGCCATTTGCGTTGCCTCTGCTAATGACTGTGTTGTGGCAATGGCAGAATATCTTGGTGGTTCGGAAGAAGGTTTTGTACAGATGATGAACGATAAAGCCCAAAACTTAGGTATGAAAGATACCACTTTTAAAAATTGTCATGGTTTAGATGAAGATGGTCATGTTACCTCTAGTTATGACATTGCTTTAATGTCAAAAGAATTGTTAAATAACCATCCTGACATCACAAAATATACCACCATTTGGACCGATAGTTTGCGTGATGGAAAATCCGAATTAACAAACACAAACAAATTAATTCGAAGTTACAAAGGGGCTACTGGTTTAAAAACAGGTTCTACGGGATTAGCTTTGTATAATTTATCGGCAAGTGCTACTCGTGATGACTTATCCTTAATCGCCGTTATTATGAAAGCACCTTCTACCAAGGTCCGTTTTGCAGAAGCCCAAAAATTATTAGATTATGGCTTTAGCACTTTTTCTTTTAAACAATTTGGAAAAAAAGATGAGACTATAAAAACTTTAACAGTTACCAAAGGAGCCCGCTCCTCTGTGGAGGCTATTTTGTCTCAAAATAGCGGTACTTTATTAGAAAAAGGGAAAGATAAAAAGGTAGAACAAAATTTGACGTTAGAGGATAACGTATCTGCCCCTATTACTAGTGGTCAAAAATTAGGCGAAGTCTCTTTTGTATTAGATGGTCAAACTTTGTCTACAATTGATATTGTTGCAAAAAATGATGTAGAAAGATTAAATTTGTTTACTATGGCTAAAAAAGTTATCTATTCTTGGGTTGACTTGCTTCGAAGTTAAAAAGAAATATATTTGTAAACCGCTTCGGCAAACCCACTATTTTCCACGCTATTGACTGTCGTATAGGTAGCTACTGCCTTTACGGCATCATAGCTATTGGCAACAGCTACTCCAATTCCTGAATTACGTATCATGTCAATATCATTTAGATTATCCCCAATTGCCATAACTTCTTCTGAGGATACTTCTAAGTATTTTGAAAGTGTTGCTAAGGCTTCACTTTTATTGGTTTTGCTTGGCGTAATATCTAAATATTCATATTCTTTATCTATAATTCTGTCTTTATATTCTTTTGTTTTGGTTACTCGGTACATAGTGACTGCCATCTTTTGTTTAATTTCTTCTTGTAAATTGGCTAAACTAGAAGAACTAGAAATGATTAGTTTGAAAACAGTTGGACGGTTTTGTTCCATATACGCTTCTATATTAGGCACTACTTTAAAATTTAAATCACTTTGAAAAATAGAGTCTTTTAAAATGAAGTTTCTTAAATCCATATACATTAGTTTTGGTGTGATAACTTCATTTTCTGTATAAAAATGAAGGTGTAAGTTTTGTTTTTTGGCTAGTTCCATACATGTCATTACTTCTTGCTCGGTTAGGGTTTTTCTGAAAATTTCTTTGCCTGTTTTTAGGTCTATAATTTGATTTCCATTTCCAAAAATCCCATAACTTGCTTCTAGGTCTTCACAAAAATTCTTTACCATAGCATAGGGTTTGCCTGTACATATGGTAAAGTCTATGTTTGATTTTCTTATGTCTTGTATGGCTTTTCGGTTTTGGTTTGTTAGTTGGTTGTTTTCTCCTATTATGGTTCCATCGATATCACTTGCTACTAATCGTATCATGTTTCCTCCTTTTGGACCATTATAACAAAAAGATTTTTATTTGTGAAGGATTTTTAATAGAGATTTTTAATTTACAATCATGTTTTACTATCCCATTTTTTCCTATTAATGTTTTGCAATTCCCATTTGTTTTTATGACTTCTTATTTTTTATTTCAACAAATACACTTCATAAATATTAGTCCAAGATAAAATATTTTCTTTTGATTGCAAATAAATTCCCGGACTATATTCTCCTTTGTATCGTGATATATCCCAAGTAAAAGTTTTTGGTGTATCAGTGCCACTTGAATACGCTATTATTCCAAAATCTTCTTTTGTTTCATTATCTGTCAAATTAGATAAATTATCTGCATCCATTACCATTCCACATATAGCATCACTATTATATTCTGACAGACCCACTGCTAATTTTGTTTTCATATATTTGTAATTCTCTATTTGTAATCTACTGTTAGTTCCTATGGCTCCGCCTGTACATGCAGAGGTAGCTATGGAAGTAGTTATCCCCTCGCCTTGTACATAAAAATCAAGAAAACTATTTTCTTTTCTTAGATTAAGAGTATTTGATTTAGCAACTTTTACATCTCTAATTCCTGCTTTATATATTTTCTTCCATCCACCAGTCACTGATATGCACTCGTCCCCATTATTATACAAACGTAAACCTGTATTAATTCGTATTGTTTCCGACTGTTTTTCTAATCCTACCTCATCTTTTGCTATCACATATAATTCATATTCTACAAATGGTTCTAACCCTGTAATTATATATTTCTCTACACCGTGTTGTCCCAATATAGATATTATTTAAATAATATCTATATTCATGAATACCACTTAAATCTTCTGATTTACAACTAATTTCAATTTGTCTTCCTGTTCCATTTCCTATTCCATCTACTGGTTTAAAATCTTCTGGTTGCGTTGTATCTCTCTTTATTATCGCCTCTTGCTCACTTATGTTTATGTTGTCTTCACCTTTTAAATAAGCCATTATTTCATAAATTCCATCTTCTCTTATGAATATTTCTTTCAGTCCATTTTCTAATTTAAAATCTTCTCCATTTATTTTATACCCTGAACCTTGTATTCTTATTTTAATATCAGTTGTATACCAACCGTTTTCTTGTTGTTCTCCACTTAAAATTTTAATGGAAGCTGTTTCTGGTTTTCCAGATGTTTGTCCTAAATTATCTACTATTTTAGGCACACTTCTATCTACTAAAAATCCCCATCCATTTACTATAAAAATGTCTTCATTGATTATTATTACTTCATTTGGATTTTCTGCTATTACATACTCATTTAGTCCTTCATTTTGATTATATTCATCAGTAGTATATTTTTCGGTAGTAACTGAAAGTAAACTTAATTCTAAAATTTCTCTTGCTTTTTCTTCTTCTGTTTCCTCTTTAGCACTACTTGCTTTATTTAAAATTCCATTTTCCCCTGTTAACGTCACAATACTTATTCCTGCTAAAATCAATAAGACAATAATTGTAATTATTAGTGCAATTAGTGTAATTCCTCTTTGTTTCTTCATCTCTTTTTCCTCCTATTTTTCTTTAGTTTTTACTTTTTTTGGCTCTTTTATTATTGGCTATTCGCATATATTTTATTTATGCTTATACTATATGACATTTTTTTCGTATTGTCAATTGATATTCAAAAAATCGCTTTAGCTATTTATATACTTCCATCTTTGGCTCTAATATAATATCTTATATTCCATTCCTGTTTCTCAATTAGAATTCCCATAATAGATATGTTTACTCTCACTAAGAATATAAATGCTTGTTCTATTATAACTGTGTCTAATGTAAACTAATCGAGTAGAGTAGAAAATTTTTATAAAGTAAATTTCGTCCCCTCTCACACCACCACATCGTGCCGTTCGGCAATGGGCGGTTCAATTTATAAGTTTAATTTCAAGCTATATAATAATCTAGGGCAAAGACTAATCCTCTTCGTCCTAGTTTTTCATTAGGTTTTTGTAGTCCTTCTTTTGTTATTGCATTTTGTAATATTTTAGAGTGTGAAATAAACATATAACCTTTCCTACAATATCCTAAACCTCTTGCTTCATCAATAGAATATCCACATTTCATAAGATTTTTAATTTGTGTTTTTGGCTTCTTCCATTGCTTCCATATTATCATTCTAATTCTAGCACGTAGATGTTCATCTGTTTTTATTAGAAACTTTTTCATCTTTGATATTCTAAAATAGTTTACCCAGCCTCTAATAGCCCAATTTAGTTGCCCTATTCTTTTGTCTAGTGATATGCTTTTACTTCGGTTTGTTAGTCTTTTGAGTGTTCTTTGGAATTTCTTTTTGCTCTCTTTATGAGGTGTACATTCCCATTTCTTCATTTTGCAAAATCCAAATCCCAAATATTTTAAATCCCAAGGTGTGCATACTTTTGTTTTGGTCATGTTGACTTTGAGTTTTAACTTATTCTCAATAAATTTAATTATTGATGTCATTACTCTATTGGCTGCTTTCTCACTTTTTACTAGTATTATTGTATCATCTGCATACCTCGTGAAATGTAAATTTCTTGCTTCTAATTCTTTGTCTAATAAGTTAAGCATAACATTCGATAGTAAGGGCGATAAAGGTCCTCCTTGTGGTGTTCCAATTGTTGTTTCTTTATAATTACCTTTTACCATTACTCCTGCTTTAAGAAATTTATTAACTAGTGAAACCACATTTCCGTCTTTTACTACATCACTAACAAGTCTTAATATTCTATCATGTGGCACATTATCAAAGAATTTCTCTAGGTCGATATCTACTATCCATTCATATCCATCATTCATATATTCTAGTGCTTTTATTACTGCTTGCTGACAACTTCTTTTTGCTCTAAATCCATAGCTATATTCACTGAAATATGGTTCAAACATTGGAGCTAATACTTGCACCATTGCTTGTTGGATAATTCTATCTAGTATTATTGGAATACCTAATTTTCTTGTTTCTCCATTTGGCTTTGGTATTTCTACTCTACGTACTGGTTGTGGTTGATATTTACGATTATACAATTGCCATACAATTGTTGCTTTATTTCCTTTTATATATTCCGCCGTTTCTTCGATTGATAATTCATCAATTCCACTTGCTCCCTTGTTTGCTTTAACATTTTTGAAAGCTTCATTTAAGTTGTTTCGGTCAAGTATTTTCGTAATAATATCTTCTTTCATAGCTTGTCTACTTC
>CANPHV010000016.1 GCA_947573965.1 uncultured Clostridium sp. | reverse complement strand
ACATACAGATAAAAATTTGATTTTGTATGTTGCGACACACAAAGTGTAAAAAAATGATATATTATAACCACACTTGCAAAAAGTCGAAACTTGAATCTCTATCACAAGTTTTCGATTTCTTTTTTTATTTTTGGCAAATATTCTTCATCGCAAATTTCCACTTTTTACGACATTGAAGAAACTTAATTCTTCTTTGCTTTTCTCTTGACATTGAGTTCGTTTAGGCATATACTAAAGCCATATCAAATAAACCAAAAAGGAGGCTATTTAACATGGATAACTTAATAGAAATCAGATGGCATGGTAGAGGCGGTCAAGGTGCCAAAACAGCATCTTTATTATTAGCCGATGCTGCTTTTAACACTGGAAAATATATTCAAGGTTTTCCAGAATATGGACCAGAAAGAATGGGAGCACCAATCACTGCCTACAACCGTATTAGCAGCAATCCTATTACCATCCACAGCAATATCTATGAACCTGACTATGTGGTCGTTGTAGATGATACTCTTTTAGAATGTGTGGATGTTACAGCAGGGTTAAAAGAAGATGGTGCTATTGTCATCAATACAACAAAATCTGCTGATTACCTAGAAACAGCTCTAAAAGGATACAAAGGAAATATCTATACCATAGATGCTAGAAAAATATCAGAAGAAGCATTAGGAAGATACTTTCCAAACACTCCAATGCTTGCAGCCATTGTTAAAGTAAGTGGTATCATGACAGATGAAGCTTTACTAGAAGATATGAAAGGCTCATTTAAACATAAATTTGCCAAAAAGCCAGAAGTAATTGATGGAAATATGAAGGCTTTAGAATTAGCATTAAAGGAGGTTAAAAAGATATGACAGAAATTAATAATACTACCCCAATGGAAAAACTAACACCTGGTGGTGATATTTATACTTCTGGAAATGCAAGAGAATTTAAAACTGGTGACTGGAGAAGTATTCGTCCTGTTTTCTTAAGCGAAAAATGTAAACAATGTGGACTTTGTTTCCCTGTTTGTCCAGAAGACGCCATTCCAGTAAATAAAGATGCTTTAAGAGAAAATTTTAATTATGATTATTGCAAAGGATGCGGTGTATGTGCTAAAGTATGCCCATTTGGAGCAATTGAAATGAAAGAGGAGGGATAAAATGAGTATAAGAGAAAGATTAAGTGGTAACGAAGCAGCAGCAACTGCCATGAAACAAATCAATCCAGACGTAGTAGCAGCTTTTCCAATTACCCCTTCTACCGAAATACCTCAATATTTTTCAACCTTTGTTGCTAACGGAAGTGTTGACACAGAATTCGTAGCCGTTGAAAGTGAACACAGTGCCATGTCTGCTTGTATTGGAGCAGAAGCTGCTGGTAGCAGAGCTATGACAGCTACTTCAGCAAATGGTTTATCTTTAATGTGGGAAATGATTTACATTGCTTCTAGTTTACGTTTGCCAATTGTATTATCCTTAGTAAATAGAGCTGTATCAGGTCCTTTAAATATTCACTGTGACCATTCAGACGCTATGGGAGCACGTGATAGTGGATGGATTATGCTATTTTCTGAAAATAACCAAGAAGCTTATGACAATACTTTAATGGCTCATAGAATTGCAGAACATAAGGACGTAAGACTTCCTTTAATGGTATGTCAAGACGGATTTATTACTTCTCATGCGATTGAAAATATTGAATTAGTAGAAGACGATAAAGTAAAAGAATTTGTAGGAGAATATAAACCAGAACATTATTTATTAAATAAAGAAGAACCAATTGCTGTAGGACCATTAGACTTACAAGCTTATTTATTTGAACATAAAGCACAACAAGCAGAAGCTATGAAAAACGCAAAACAGGTTATCTTAGACGTATCTAAAGATTTTGAAAAAATGACTGGTAGAAGTTATTCATTATTTGAAGAATACCAATTAGAAGATGCCGAAGTTGCTATTGTTTGTATGAACTCAACCGCTGGAACAACAAAATTTGTTGTTGACAATTTAAGAGCAAAAGGAATCAAAGCAGGGCTTTTAAAAGTTCGTGTTTACCGTCCATTCCCTGCCGAAGAAATTGCAAAAGCGTTATCTCATGTAAAAGCCATTGCTATTTTAGACAAGGCAGACTCATTAAACGCTGCTGGTGGTGCCTTATTTGAGGACGTAACCTCTGCTATGTATGTAGCAAATACCTACGTACCAGCTGTAAACTATGTTTATGGTATTGGCGGTAGAGACACCAAAGCAGATGATATCGAATCTGTTTATCAAGATTTAATAGAAATTGTAAAAACCAATAAAATCGAAAATCCTTATCGTTACTTAGGATTAAGAAAGGAGGCAAAATAATGGCTTATAATTTAAAAGAAGTAGTTGCCAATAAACCTTCCCGCTTTACTGCTGGACATAGAATGTGTGCTGGTTGTGGTGCACCACCGATTGCAAGACACATTATGAGAGCTTTAAAACCAGAAGACCACGCTGTTGTTGCTGGTGCTACTGGTTGTATGGAAGTATCTACTTTCATTTATCCTTATACCGCTTGGACTGATTCTTTTATCCACACTGCCTTTGAGTGTGCAGGAGCTACTCTAGCTGGTGCAGAAGCTGCTTACCAATCTATGAAAAAGCAAGGAAAATTGCCAGAAGGAGAAACCAAATTTATTGCTTTTGGTGGAGATGGTGGAACTTATGATATTGGATTACAAAGTTTATCTGGCGCCATGGAACGTGGTCATGACATGGTATATGTGTGTTATGACAATGGAGCTTATATGAACACTGGTATCCAACGTTCTTCTGCCACCCCAAAATTTGCAGACACTACAACTTCTCCTGCTGGAAAAGTAATTCCAGGAAAAATGCAATCCAGAAAAGATTTAGCCAAAATCATGGTAGGACATCATATTCCCTATGTTGCACAAACCTTAGGCTATATGAACTTTAAAGACCTATATGAAAAAGCAGAAAAAGCCATTTATACCGAAGGACCCGCCTTTTTAAATGTTATGGCACCATGTCCTAGAGGTTGGGGATATCCAACCGACCAATTAATGCAAATCAACAAACTAGCTGTTGAAACCTGTTATTGGCCATTATATGAAGTAATCGACGGAAAATACAAAATCACTTATAAACCTGCCAAAAAATTACCTATTGAAGAATTCCTAAAACCTCAAAAAAGGTTTAAGCATATGTTCAATCCTGGTAATGAGTGGATGATTGAAGAATTCCAAAAAGAAGTAGATGCTAGATGGCAAGAACTATTAGATTTAGAGGAAATTACAAATAAAGAATAATAAAAAAGTTGCATTTGGTTTACCCTTTTGCAACTTTTTCTAATCCTTGCTTTCAATTACAATTAAAACGCCTTTTTTTATTTCTATGGTAGCTATCTCTTCCACTATCTCGTTGCTAATACCTAAGCTTATTCCAATTGGCATAGAGTGGTTTGTCAAAGGATATTTAAAACCTTTTAATGTTATTCCTTCTACTATACTTGTTAGTGGTATTAGAGATATATACTTTCCATGGGTTTTGTTTTGATATAGAGTCTGCCTATCTTCTATTAAGTAGATTTTATTATAGTTATCGATTATTTGACATGGAATTTTAGCATCTAAGGCATATTTTAGAATATGAATATTGGCTAAAGTATGGTCCATCCTTTTTCCTAAGGCTCCTATGATTGTAATCGTATCACTTTTTAGTTGGATGGCTAATTTCATAGCAATATCTGTATCTGTGTTGTCTTTTTCTGGTCTATATTCATGAAAAGTAATTTGCCCATTACCTTGATAATGTTCCAATTTTTCCTTCGAAATAGAGTCAAAGTCTCCTACTACATGAGTTGGCTTTATATTTAATTTGCTTAATTCCTCTAGCCCTTTATCAACAGCTATGATATTTTGTTCTTTATATTTTTCTCCATATTCTTTCAATTGTTCTAAATTGATATCTCCACCTGTAACAATTAGTGTTTTCATTTTTTCTCCTCTTTATTTCTTTTCTTATTACTATCCTTAGTTGGTATTAAGAACAATGCTCCTATGATAATTGGTAAATAAAACGTATACATTCTCCAAAAAAGAATTGACATGTTGATAGTTCCTTGTTCAAAAATGGAATTGAACAATAACAGAAATCCGCCTTCTGCTCCTAAACCAGAACCTGGTGTTGGAATAAATGTCATGATTAGCAGTAAAAATGCTTGCGTTGGTATGATTTGCCAAAAGGTTATTCCTACATTTCCAAAGGCTCGATATACCATATAGGTAATGGAATAATAAGCAAAGCTTTGTATCACTGCCGTAATAAACATTTTTAATACCATCTTTTTTTCCGATTTCATCAATAAAAATTGTTCTCTAAAGTTATCAATGCTTTTATCTAATTTTTCTATGGTTTCTTCTGGCTTTTTAAAAATATGAATTTTTCCCAATAATTTAATGACAGGTGTGGTAAAAAAGGTAATTAATTTCTTTTTGATTCCTGCTAAAATTACTACGATAATGGCAACAATATTAACGGCAAATCCGAACAATAGCAATCCATACATAGTCTTGCATAAGGTTGGCAAAAAAAGAAAATTCAAAGCAAACAACGATTATGGTTGATACTACTAATGCTGTTTGTGTTATAATAAATTTCATTGCCATAGCCGATAAAGAGTCACTTACTCTTTTGCCTGTTTTGGTTAATTCATAGGCTTGCATTGGCTGTCCACCAGTAGAAAATGGTGTGATATTATTGAATAATTGCCCTATCATAGATACTTTGAAGGAATTTACAAATGTCTGATTGGGATACATTTTTTTGATTGGTGTGTGCAAATTAGTTGCTTCGCAAAGCCAATGAATTGCTAAACAAATTAAACCTGCTACTACCCATCTATAATCTACTTGATGCAATAAAGCTTTGATATTGTCAATTCCATCTACTTTTATCATATAAATGAATAAACCTATAAAGATGACTAATATCAATATAAAGTTAAAAACTATTATTTTCTTGTTGGCTGGTTTTACTTCTTGTTGTAACTGCTCTATTTCTTGCTCTTGGTCTTTTTTTAAGTTTTCTGACATTTTTACAAATATCTCCTTTTTCTATTCTTTTATCATTATATCTGTTATATCGCAATTTATTCTAGAAAGCAAGTAATTCTTTATTTTTTGACTAAGTATCCTATATTTTTTTAGAAGTATTATCTTTCAAAACAATTTAAATTTTATGTAACTTATGGTATAATAATAGCATTAAAAAGAAAAGGGGGGAGATTTATGTATAGAAGAGCTTTTGATCTACAGAAAGCTGCTGATTATACAGCAATACCGAAAGACATCTCTCGGTATTGGAATCGGCAGAAAAAGAAGAAAAAAAGAAGGAGAAAACAAGTCTCCTTCTGTAAGTAGTCCCATAGCCTATTGACTATGGGACGTCTTTTTTATATGTATTTTTATTCTTCTTCTGGTGCTTCAACTGGACAAACCCCTGCACAAGTACCACAACCAATGCATGCTGCTTGGTCAATTACAAATCTTTCATCCCCTTGTGAAATGCATCCAACTGGACACTCTCCTGCACAAGCTCCGCAAGAAATACATTTATCTGTAATTTTATATGCCATCTTCTTCACCTCCTACAAATCGGGATTTTAAGGAACGTCCCCTAATCCCCTTTTTCTAATTCTTCTAGTTCCTTTTTATGCTCTAATTCCTCTTGGTCCACCTTCTCTATTACTACATCTTTAATCACTTTAATGTCTTTGGCATCATACCTTTTATAAAAATAGCCATCGCCTTCCGTGTCTTTTATTTTTACTCTTACACGCTCTTTTAAGGTTTCAATTGAGTCAACTTCGCCCTCTCCATCCTGTGTTTTTACAATAGCTCCAATGTTAGGAAGTTTTTCTAATTTTTCTTCATATACATCATTTTCATATTTTAAACAACACATTAGCCTGCCACAGTTTCCTGAAATTTTAGATGGATTTAACGATAAGTTTTGTTCTTTTGCCATTTTGATGGATACGGTTTCAAAATCACTTAGGAAAGAACAACAACAAAGTTCTCTTCCACAAACACCATTTCCACCAATTCTTTTTACTTCATCTCTTACTCCTATTTGTCTTAGTTCAATACGTGTTTTGTAAATCGCTGCTAAGTCTTTTACTAATTCTCTAAAATCAATTCTTCCATCTGCTGTGAAGAAAAATAAAATCTTGCTGTTATCAAATTTATATTCAACGTCTGTTAATGTCATGTCTAATTTATGCTCTTTTATTTTTTTTAAGCAAATAGAAAATGCCTCTTTTTCTTTTTTTCTACATTCTTCATAATGCTTATGGTCTCTATAATTAGCAATTCTAAGCACTTTTTTTAAAGGTGTTACTATTTTGTCATCCTCTACCCAGCGGTTTGGTATCATAACCTCTCCATACTCTTCCCCCTGTGCTGTCTCTACAATAACTTTATCACCTTTTCTTACTTTCAAGCTTTTTGGATTAAAGAAATATATTTTGCCTAATTTTTTAAATCTTACCCCTATTATATTTTTCAATTAACTTCCTCCCATATGTTAAATACTAGGTCATCTATACTCATATCATAATTAGCACTTTGTTTCAACCTTTTTTTTGTATTTTCCACAATTTCTATACAATTTGTGTATAAATAATTTTGTTTTGCTAGTTTTAACAATACTATATTCATATATTCTAATATTTCAAAAATCTCTTCTTTTGCTTTATATAATGGCTCTGCTAAAGTTACAATTTCAATTAAATCCTTTTGGTTTAAGTTTTCTATCATATCTTCAATTTTTCCATATTGTTCTTGCTTATCTTTTAACAGAATTGCTTTTCCAATACTTCCTTGAAACATTTCTAATTGATTTTGTGAAATCCCCTCTATAGCATAATTATCTTTCATAAATTGTATGATTTTGTCTTCTTGAATTGGTCCAAATTTGACTATCATGCATCTTGATTTAATCGTAGTTAAAAAAGCACTTTCTTGACTTCCAATTAAGATAATAATAGCAAATTCTGGCGGTTCTTCTAAGGTTTTTAACAAACAATTTTGTGCCTCCACAGTCATTGTATCAGCATTGTCTATGATATACACTTTTTTATCTGCTATAATTGGTTTTTCTTGTATCTTCTTTTGTAATATACGAATTTGTGCTATCTTAATACTATTTTCTTCTGGCTCTATACACATAAAATCTGGATGACTCTCTCCATCAAAACTTAAGATTTTTTTTGCCATTTCTTTGGCCAATAGTTTTTTCCCAATTCCTTGTGTACCAACAAATAGATAACTATGTGATAACGTCTCGTTTTCAATTGCTTTTGCTAACATTTCTTTAATAGCCTGATTTCCAATTATTTTTTCAAACATGCTTAATCCACTTTTCCCCATTTATTAAATGGCCAAATTCTAATGGCAACGGTACTCTCAATTTCTTCTAACGGAATACAACCAAATGCTCTACAATCTGTACTATGGTTTCGATTATCCCCCATAGCAAATACATAATTCTCTGGTACAACAAAATCGTCAAAACCTTCCTCTTTTGGTACGTCTGTTACAATTCCTGCTTGCAGATATGGCTCGTCTAAGATTTCTCCATTGATATAAACTTTTCCCTCTTTTATCTCAACATGGTCTCCTGGTGTAGCAACTACCCTTTTGATATAACTTCTTTTTCCTATTTCTAGAAAGTCATTTACAAACCATTGCCATGGATTTTTTTCTCTATATTGTGCTACTGGATTGCTTTGGTCTAACTCAGAAGAAGAATAAGATATTTTTGCTGGCTCTTCAAAGGTTATAATTTCCCCCTTCTCTGGCAACGTTTTTGTAGTTCTTCCCCAACGGTTTAACCATAATCTTTCATCTTGTACTAAAGTTGGATACATAGATACCATTTTTACAATGGTTGGCGTTCCTATAAAGTAGCGAAATAGCATGGCTAATACTAGAGCAATCACAATGCAATATATCCATTCCAATATCTCTTTTGTTTTTTCGTTCAATTTAATCTCTCCTCTTTGTGCCAATGGGGACGGACCTTTTTGGCACATTTTATTTTTTTCTTTTCTATTATACCTCAATTTTCTTTTAGTTTCAATGAAAACTCGATAATTTATCTATTGCTTTGTTGGGATTCTCACTACAACCTCGGTTCCTTCTCCCACTACACTCTTAATATCAATACTTCCACCATTCTTATCCAAAATCTCTTTAGCAATTGAAAGTCCGAAGTCCTGTACCTCCCATTTCTCTTGTACGAGCCTTGTCCACACGATAAAATCTCTCAAAAATTCGGTTTAAATCCTCCTCTGGAATTCCAATTCCATTATCAAAAACCTTAATATAGGCATCATTATAAACAAAACCTACATATATTTTGATTTCTCCACCATCTTTCGTGTACTTAATGCTATTAGTCAAAATATTTAGTACCACTCTTTCCACGTCATATTTATCCGCATAAACAGGTGGAACATCTGCTGTTACAAAACAATTTACTTTATGCTGTTTCTTCTTAATTTCAATCGCTAATTTATCTTGGCATTTTTTAACCAAGTCTCCTAAATCAAAAGCTTCTTTTTGTACTATTTTATTGTTATTATCATACCTAGATAAAGTCAATAAATCGGTAACCAACTTAGCCATCCTTCTTGCTTCTGTGGCAATAACACCTAAAAACTTAGCTTGTGTTTCTTTGTCATATTCTCCCTCTAGCAAAGTATCAGCATATCCCATAATAGAAGTAATTGGTGTTTTTAATTCATGAGATACGTCTGCAACGAATTCCTTTCGCATATTATCTAGTTGCACATGCTCTGTAATATCTTGAATTACAGCTATTACACCATCTGGTCTATCACTTTCATTTTTGAAAGGTGCAAAAAATACATTCATATATTTGTCTTCTACTTGAATTCTTTGTTCTGTTGAAGTCCAGCTTTCCAAATAGATAATTTTTTCCATATTAATGTCTAATTTAAATTTCTCAAAAATATCTTCAAACGTATTATCTTCAGGTCTTATGCTTAGTGATTTTTTGGCTGCTGGGTTAATTAAGATAATTTCTCCTTTCATATTAAAGGCAATAATACCATCTGTCATATGAAGCAAAATTGTTTCAATTTGATTTTTTTGTGTAGATACTTCACTCAATTTATCTTTCAATTCTGTGGTCATAATCCCCAACACATTTTCTAAATTTCTCTTTGCTTTTCCTTTTTTTGTCTTCTTTTTCCCCTTTTGCAAATCTTCTTCTGTAATTTTTTCTGCACTTTCAATCAATTTATTGATAGGATAAATCACAAACCTTGATAAAAACATAGCTGTCACAATCCCTACCATAGCAAATATGGTTGCTGCTATTCCTAATACCCAAGTGGTTTTATTTTGTAATTCGTGCATATCAACAACTTGTCCTGCCTGCACTTGTTCATTTAAGTGTTGCAGTGAGTTTAGAAAATAAATTCCAAGCCCACTGATAATAATAATTCCAATGATAAATAATACTAATATAATTTTATTGAATTGTATGTTTTTAAGCATTTTCTTTCTTCCCTTTTCTTTTCAATTTATGATAACGGTTAGCACATTATTTTGATAAAAGCTTCTGTATTTCTTGATAAATCTTATCTTCCACATTTTGCGTAGAAACCTTCTTTGCCTTTTCTCCCATCTTCTGTAAGTTAGCCTTATCCAAAATCATTTCTTCAATTACTTGATTTAATTTTTCGCCAGTTAATTCATCATTCAAAATAATTTTAGCAGCTCCTATCTTTTCCAAAACCTTCGCATTATATAGCTGATGATTATGGCTTACGTTCGGAAGTGGCACTAAAATAGAAGGTTTTCCTAAATTGGCAATCTCTGTTACTGTCATAGCCCCCGCTCTTCCAATGGCAATATCAATCACATTCATAATTTCTTCCATATTATAAATATATGGCATAATTTTAATGCCTTCTACTTTGTGAATGGAAAGCCCATTTTCTTCTAGTTTCCCTTTCATGATATCATATTGCTTTGGGCCAGTTGCCCAAATCATTTGATAACTCATATTTCGCTTATTTTGTATAATATCGAAAATAGCTTCATTGATTTTTTGTGCACCTTGACTTCCACCAGATACTAATATAATTGGTTTCGTACCTTCAATGCCTATTTGCTTTAATATTCTATCTTTTTCATTGATACTATAAGTTTGTTTTTTTATTTTCACAGGCGTCCCTGTATAAACTACGTTTTTGGCATTTTTAATTCTTGGAATGGCATCTTGAAAAGAAACCAAAATGGTATCTGTTTTTTTAGCTAACATTTTAACAGCTTTTCCTGGAAAGCTATTGCTCTCATGTAGCATCGTTGGTATTTTCAAACGATGCGCTGCTAAAATACTTGCACCACAGATATAACCACCTGTTCCAATCACAATATCAGGTTTAAAATTTTGTATAATTTTCTTAGCCTCTCCATATCCTTTTAAAGTTTTATACATTTTTTTTAGATTATCCATTGTCAACTTTTTACTTAAACCATAGGCTTCAATCGTCTTTAATTCAAATCCTGCCCTTGGAACTAAATCATTTTCCAAACCTCTTGTAGTCCCAATAAAAATAATCTCCGAATTCTTCTCTTCTTGTTTTATTTTGTTCGCAATAGCAATTCCCGGATTGATATGTCCAGCTGTTCCAGCTGCTGCAATGATTACTTTCATTTCTCTCTCCTTTGTTCAATAGGGACGTTTCCTTTTGCACATTTTTGTGCATTTGGGACACATCTCTATTTTCAAAATTATATAATTTTCTAAAGAATTATAAATTTGAAAAAAGCGCATTGAAAGTGATTGAAGTTAGAAATTCTTAATTCATAATAGGGAAAGTGTTCGCGCTTGACGCGGAAAGGGACCCTATTATGAATTTAGAATTTCTCTGAAAATCAGCTTGAACGAGCATTTTTGATAATTTATAATTCTTTAAAAAATGTATTACTTAATTCCCCAGAGATGTGTCCCAAATGCACAAAAATGTGCAAAAGGAAACGTCCCTATTGAACATCATGTTTTAGCACTTGCTCTGGATATGTTGAGTAGTATCCCCATTTCACACAGCAAAATAAATAAGGCTGTTCCTCCGGTAACTAAAGAATGGTAATGGCATTCCTGTTGCTGGCATAGAAGAGGTTACTACGGCTACATTGATGATGACTTGGATGGCCACTAATGCCGTTATTCCAATGGCTACTAAGCTTCCGAACATGTCTGGCGCTCTCATGGCTATTAAAATTCCTCTCCATATGAAGATTGCAAATAATATTAAAACAACAACACAGCCTAGAAATCCCAATTCTTCTCCTAAAATTGAGAAGATGAAATCATTGTGTGGTTCTGGTATGTATAAGAATTTTTGCTTGCTGTCTCCCAATCCCGCTCCAAATAACCCTCCTGAACCTATGGCATATAAACTTTGTATAACTTGCCATCCATCTCCTGTGGCGTCTTTCCATGGGTCTAAAAAGGTGGTAACTCTTCGTAATCGATAAGATTCTAATGCAATTAATGCTACTAATGCTGGTATTCCAAGGCTTCCCCCAGTTGCTAAAAAGTGCGTAAATTTACACCCTGCCATTATCATCATTACAGAACAAATTCCTATGATAACAACAGACGCACTAAAATGTGGTTCTAATAATAGCAAGCCTATGATTGGTGCTAGCATTGCCATGTGCCAAATAAATCCTTTTCCATATTTCTCTAATTGGTCTCTATTTTTCATTAGTATTCCTGCATAAAAGAATATCATTAATAATTTTACGATTTCTGATGGTTGGATGGATAAGGTTTGCGTTACAAAAATCCATCTTTTAGCACCATTTACGGTTCTTCCTACTAATAATACTAAGACTAATGAAATGAAGGCAATAACCCATGCATGTTTATAAAATTTTTGATAAAATCGATAATCAATTTTGGAGATAAAAAACATTGCTGCTATTCCTGTAATACCAAAAAATAACTGCTTTGAAAAATAAGCATAACTATCTCCACTTTCTGCTAACGCTGATGGCGAACTTGCTGACAATACCATAATTAGTCCAATTGAAAGCAATAATAATATGGTAATTAACAAGGTAAAATCAAGTGGATTATTCAAAAAACTTGAAAAATTCTTTTCTTTTCTTCTCTTTTTTGCCATTTAAGAACCTTCCCTTTCCTTTTTTCTAATCTTGGTTTAATATATTCTGGGAATTAAAAATAAAAAATATATTAAACCATTTTTAATCCTATCACACACAAAACCAAAGTAACCAAACTAAATACAATTACCACTTTGCTTTCCTTCCATCCTTGCAATTCAAAATGATGATGAAGTGGTGCCATTTTGAAAAATCTCTTTCCCGTCTTTTTAAAATAAAGTACTTGTATCATAACAGAAAGTGTCTCTAAAACAGGAATAAGTGCAATGACAAGCAATAATAATGGCATCTTTAAATACAATGCAATGGCTGAAATCACACCACCTAACAACAAAGAGCCAGTATCTCCCATAAATACTTTGGCTGGATGCAAATTAAACATGAGAAAACCAAGTGTTGCTCCAATTACAATACTTCCAAAAACAGCTATTTCTTTCATCCCTGCCATAATGCCAATGACGGTTAAACAGGTAATAATAATCGCTGATACACTAGAGGAAAGTCCATCAATACCGTCTGTTAGATTAACTGCATTGGTTGCTGCTAAAATAACGATAATAGCAAAAGGTATATAGATATAGATTGGTATATTGATATATAATTTCAAAATTGGAATATAGGTATCTGTTCCGATATGTAACCCTTCTACTAAGTAAACAACATAAATCACGGATATTACTAGCAAACCTAACATTTTATAACTTGGTTTTAATCCTTTGGTGTTTTTTAACACTAATTTCTTAAAGTCATCAATAAATCCTATTACGCCAAAACCTATCGTCAAAATTAGCATTGGTATCAATCGATTGGCTGTTTCGTTTTGCCCTTGTACACTCAAAAAGATATAAGCTCCTGTTACCATTAAAATCATGGCAATAATCATGATAATTCCACCCATAGTTGGGGTTCCTTGTTTTTTTAAATGAGATTGCGGTCCGTCATCTCTTTCGATTTGCCCTACTTTTAATTTTCTTAATATTGGTATAATAATGAAACCTAATATAATGGCTGTTATAAATGCTAGACTTAACATACTTGTTTCTACTTTCATTTTACCAAACCTTTCTCTTCTTTTTGTATTATAAACTCTCGATTATCTCATTAACAATAATTCTCTCATCAAAAGGATGCTTCACACCATTAATTTCTTGATATGGCTCATGCCCTTTTCCAGCAAGCACAATAATATCCCTTTTATTTGCCATTTGGATGGCTTGTTTAATTGCTTCTGTTCTATCGACTACGACTTTATATTTTCCTTTTGTTTTTTTCATGCCCTCTTCAATTTGTTCTACAATTTTTTCTGGTTCTTCGGTACGAGGATTATCAGAAGTGATAAAGGTAAAATCTGCAATTCTTCCTGAAATTTCTCCCATAATTGGTCTTTTTCCACTATCTCTGTCGCCTCCACAACCAAAGACTGATATTACTTTTCCTCTGGTATAGCTCTTTACTGCTTGTAATATATTTTCTAAGCTTTCTGGTGAGTGAGCATAATCTATCATAATTGGAATTTCTCTTTTATTGGTAACCATTTCTGACCTACCTGGTACTTTTACTTCTACTAAAGCTTCTTTTACCGCTTCTGGCGTTACCCCAAATTTTTGTGCAACACAAATAGCAGCTAGTGAATTATATACACTAAATCTTCCTGGTATTCCTGTTTTTACTCTTTCGTTTCTATCTGTTACTTTTACTTTGAAATCAACATAGGAATTGGTAATGGTAATATCTTTTGCTAATACATTGGCAAAATTATCAATACCATACGTTATAATGTTGCTCTCTGGAAATAACTTTGGCATTTTAGCACCATACAAATCATCTGCGTTGCTAATTCCTGTTTTACACATCTGAAATAGCTTTAATTTAGATTGGAAATAATCTTCCATATCTGGATGTTCTTTTGGACTAATGTGGTCTTCTGAAAAATTGGTAAATACTACGATATCAAATTCGCATCCATCTACCCTATGTAACTTTAAACTTTGAGAAGATACTTCCATTACAACTGCCTCTACTCCTGCCTCTGCCATTTGTGCAAAGTCTCTTTGTAATTCTAAGCTTTCTGGTGTTGTTCTATCACTTTCTTTGACTTTCTTTCCATTAATATAGGTAGCAATGGTTCCAATTAGTCCTACTTTTTTTCCTGCTTTTTCTAAGATTTCTTTTATCATAAAAGTAGTGGTCGTTTTTCCTTTGGTTCCTGTTACTCCGATTAATTTGAATTTTCTTGATGGATTCCCATAAAAATTAGAAGAACAGATAGCTAATGCTTCCCTTGTATTTCTAGCCATCACAATCGTAATTCCTTCTGGAATTGCTAACGCTTTTAAGTCGCATCCTTCTTCTACCATAACTGCTGTGGCTCCTTTTTCGATGGCTCCTCCTATGTATTGATGACCATCTACGTCAAATCCCTTGATAGCAATAAATAAAAATCCTTTTTCTATTTTTTTAGAATTGCTTTCTATTCCCTGTATCTCTTGCTCTAAGTCTCCTTTTACTTTTAATCCTTCTAATCCCACTAACATTTCTTTTAATTTCATCCTTGTTTCCTCCAAACATTAATAAACCGCTCTTAGCAAAATTTTGCCAATAACTTTTCTACATTATATAACTAATTTTCTAATTTGTATAGAGGATTTTGACAATTTTTATACTGTCTTCTATCTATCCCCAATTAAACTCGGAACCAAAGGGAAAATTGGCTAAAATAAAAATCCCCTAATATATCTTATTAGGAGATTTTAAGTTTTATTCGGTCTATTTCAAACTCATTTCACAATATTTGCAACGATATACTTGATTTTCCTTATCCGTCAAAGTAAAAATTTGGTCTAAGTCTTTTTCAATAGAAGTAATGCATCTTGGATTTTGGCATTTGGCAATGTTTACTATCTTTTCTGGCATTTTTACATTATATTTATCTACCAATTTATTGTCTTTTACAATGTTTATGGTCGCATTTGGTTCAATAAATCCAATTACTTCCATATCAATATCGATATCTTGGTCAATTTTAATGATATCTTTTCTTCCTTTTTTCTCGCTCTTAGCATTGGTAATAATCGCAACTGCACAGTCTAAATCTTTTAGGCGTAGTGCTTCGTATATTTCCATTCCTTTTTTAGCTCCAATATGGTCTATTACAATTCCGTTTTTAATACTATCTATATTCATTATTTTCCCTCCAACAATTTCAAAATAAGTGCCATCCTTATGTACTTTCCATATTCTGCTTGTTTAAAGTAACAAGCTCTTTTGTCGTCATCGATATCGGTTGAAATTTCATTAACTCTTGGTAATGGGTGCATGATACATAAATCTTCTTTTGCCTTTTCTAGTTTTTCTTTATTTAAAATATAATAATCTTTTAATCGAATATAATCGTCTTCGTTGAAAAATCTTTCTTTTTGTACTCTTGTCATATATAAAACGTCTAATTCTCCCATATATTCTTCAATATTATTGGTTTCACAATATTCGATATGGTTTTTGTCTAAAATCTCTTTTTTAATATATTCTGGGATGACAAGTTCTTTTGGAGAGATTAATACAAATTTGATATTTTTATATCTTGCCATTGCCGTAATCAAAGAATGTACTGTTCTTCCAAATTTTAAATCTCCACAAAGTCCAATGGTCAAATTTTCTAGTCTTCCTTTTTCACAATGGATGGTTAAAAGGTCTGTTAGGGTTTGGGTTGGATGGTTGTGCCCTCCATCTCCCGCATTGATAATTGGTACAACTGATTTTTCTGAGGCTACTAATGGTGCTCCTTCTTTTGGATGTCTCATGGCTATGATATCACTATAACATCCCACTACTCTTGTGGTGTCTGATACAGTTTCTCCTTTGGATACAGAACTAGAAGATGCTTCTGAAAATCCTAATACATTTCCTCCTAATTCCATCATAGCTGCTTCAAAGCTTAATCTTGTCCTAGTACTTGGCTCGAAAAATAAAGTAGCTAATTTTTTACCATCGCATTTATGAGCATATTTTGCTTTATTGGCAATGATATCTTTAGCTACTTCAATTAATTCTGCAATTTCTTCTACGGTTAGTTCTTTAATATCAATTAAGTGTTTCATAATTTCTCCCTTCTTTTTTAATTAAATAGTTCTTATTTTTTCTTCCTCTATTTTTATCAAAAAAAGTAGGGGTTTGTCAAGCAATTTCAAAATAATTTTGGAAAAAACAAAGAAATTCACAAGCTTCACAGAAAGAAAATAGAAACAAAAAAAGAGCCAGAGGGGACGGACCTTTTCGGCTCTCTGCGACTCTTTTTAATATTTTACATATACTTTGCTTCCTTTTTTAATAATAATGCCAGCCTTTGGTACTTGTTCTTTTACCATAGTATTTTGTTTATCTAGCTCTTCTATTTCATTTTCTATCACCAACTCTACTTCATTTTCTTTCGCAATTTTCAAAGCCTCTTCTAAACTTTTTCCAACTAAATCTGGTGTCGAAATTTCTTCTACCACTTCTACTTCTTCGGCATTTCCTTGATTGACTTCTAAATACGGTAAAATCTCACTAAAAATCTGTCCTCCTACTGGTGCCGCAACTCCGTCCTCCGTTGATGTCCTCCTTCTCCTGTTGGATTATAAAGTGTTACTAAAACGACCGCTTGTGGATTGTCAATTGGTGCTACCCCACAAAAAGAAGTAACGTATTTGTTGGTATTTACACCATCTTCACTGGTTCCTGTTTTGCCACCAATACGATAACCTGCTACTTTTGCATTTTTTCCAGTTCCTTCTGCTACAACGGATTCCATCATGCTAAGTACTTTTTCTGAGGTTTCTTTGGAAATAACATTACCATTGTTTTTTACTTCTATGTCTTTTATTTCTCCTGTTTCACTATCAATTATTTGTTTAACAACTCTTGGTTGTATAGCCTTTCCACCATTGGCAATCGCAGATACAGCTGTTGCTAGTTGAATTGGTGTAATTTCAAATCTTTGCCCAAAGCTAATGGTCGCAAGTTCTACTGGTCCTGCTTTTTCTTCTGCTAAAAAGATACTATTTGCTTCTCCTGGTAAATCAATTCCTGTTTTGTTTAGTAGCCTAAACTTGTTTAAGTATTGGTAATAAGTCTGTACTCCCATTTTTTGTCCTAATCCAATAAATACAGGGTTACAAGAATTCATTAATCCTAGTCGCAAACTTTCCGAACCATGTGGGCGATAGTGTCTCCAACATTTAATTCTAACCCCTGCTACTTCAATTCCTCCTGTACAACAAAATTGCCCCTCTTTATCAATATCGGTTACTAAACCTTCTTCAATAGCTGCTGATGCTGTAACTAATTTAAAAACAGAACCAGGTTCATAGGTATCGGCAATGGCTTTGTTTCTCCAAACGGCTTGTAAGTTTTTGGTTTTTTCTCCTTGTTCTAAGCTATCCCATGTTTGTTTCAGTTCCTCTGTATAGGCTTCATAAGGTTCATTTAAATTGTAATTTGGATAGGTTGCCATAGCTAAAATATCCCCATTTTGTGGGTTCATGACAACAATGTTTCCCCCATCGGTACACACATTATCAATGCATGCTTCTTCTAAATATTTTTCGGCAATGGATTGAATGCTTAAGTCTATGGTAAGGACTAAATCATTACCATCAATGGCTGATACATAGTTTTCCCCTTCTTCTCCAATTTCTGCTCCTTTGGCATCCGTATGACGCTTAATGGCACCTTGTTTGCCTTTTAATTCACTATCATATTTTGCTTCAATTCCATCTAATCCTTGGTTATCACTTCCACAAAATCCTATAATTTGAGAAGCAATGGTACTGTATGGATAATATCTTTTGGTATCTTCGTCTATGTTAATTCCTGTTGTAATTCCATTTTGCTGCATCCAAACTCTTAGCTGGTCTGTTTTTTCCTTTTCTACTTTTTTGGCAATGGTTTCTATGGAACTTCTTTTGGTTACTTTTTTTAATGTTTTTTCATAATCTAAGGCAAAGATATCGGTTAACACACGGGCTACTTTTTCTTTATTTTCTTTGGCTATATTTCCCGGATTTACGGTTACGGTTTCGACTGTGCTACTAACTGCTAAGGCGTTTTTTCCGGTTGCATCTAAGATAGTTCCTCTTTTGGGATTAATGCTTCTATCTAAGGTTTGTTGCTGATAAGCCATGGTGGATAACTCTCCCCCTTGTATAAATTGAAGGTACCCTATTCTTCCGATTAAGCACAGGATAATTAAAAAACTAATAAATAGTGTGTTTCTCATTTTCTTTTTGCTTGAGAGTTTGATTGGTATCATAAAAAAACCTCCTGTTTTATTTTATTAAGAGGTTTTGTTTTTTATTATATTATTTTTGTTTTTACTGACTTCTCTTTAGATAAAATTTTATGAGTTAATAGAATAAGTATAAACATTTGGATTTTGAAGTCTTATAACAGATAATTCAACGGAACGTATGAATGTTATTATGGAACAAAATAGGGGATTTAATATTTTTGATACAATCATAATTTCAGAAGATGTTAAATGTACTAAAAAAGGAACAGAAATATTTGAAATTACCACACAAAGAGCAAATGTAAATGCTGAAGAATGTATTTTTATAGATAATAAACAAAAGAATGTGGATACAGCCAAAAAAGTAGGTTTTATAGGATTATATTTTGATGATGAAAAAAGAGATTATGATAATTTATTTAAAATAATTGATAAAATTATAAAAACCAAATAAAAATAAGGAATAATTACAATAAATAAGTAAAAAGTTCTACTATTTTGTTTTTTTATATTCCTTTTACTTCAATTGAACAGTTGTAGTATAAAATTGCAAATGGAAGTAGAAACTATTGCTCTGGAATTGATAGAAATGGAGTATGAGAAAATTTCATCAAATAAGGAAAAATTTATGGAATTGGACGAGAAGAACGATGAGGTAAAAAGAGATTGGCTTTGTAATAATAGTAAGATTCTGGAATTAGAATATGAACAAAACAGTCTAATTGATTCAAATCCTATTTCGAGAGATATCATAGATTTCCTTTCTTCTATTCTTCCATGGCTTTTTTCTGTTGTACTGAATTCTTATTAAATACTTCGCTTTTACTAAATTTTATCACCAATTTATAGTTTTTACAATTTGTAATATTCGATAAAATTACCATGGTTAGTGTAGACAAGCAGTAAATTATTTGCAATTTTATGTAAAATATGGTATAATACAGATTATAAAAGTGTAGTTTCCTATTTTTTCATCTTAGGGAAGACTGCATAGTAAAAATATTTTAATAGGAGGTATTATAGGAGGTATTAAAAGAAACTAAAAAAACTATAACATTACAGGAGGGAGCACTATGGAAAAAGATATTAAACGGATATCTGAATTAGTAGAATGTCTTGAAATTATTGAAGGACTTAATTGCATTGATGAAATCTTAGAAAGGAATCAAATACAGCAATTAGAAAAAAACTTTTTAGAACAAAATGAGAAAACCTTAAAAGAGGTGTTCAGGAAAGGAGAAATTAATAAATTTCCTGAATTGTACAAGTTTTTTTTTCTAAACAAAAAACTGCCTAAAATTATTTCCAGTAAAAATTTAACTTTAGTAAAAGATGCTTATGATAAAGCTCACATAAGACCTTTTAGAAGCATAAATTTTAACTGGACCAGAGAGAAAGGTGACAAAAAGTATTCCGAAGTTTTTAAGGGCATACTAGAATTTTTGCCACCAGACATACGCGAAACAGTTTTCTGTTTTATTAAAATGTGTAACTTGCTCGGTAGTAGGAGTCAAGATTACATGAAAACCCAACTAGGGAAAATATTTTTTTATTGCCGACAGGCAAATATGAGTAGAAGTCATAGCGAGCTTGCAACAGATACTATATATTTTATAGTATCATACAAAGAAAAAAATTTCCAATATAACCTTATAGGTGATTTGGAGATGCCTTTTGAGTATACGCCACGTTTTGAAGAACTTTATACCGATATTTTTCAAGACGCATGTACAACAAAACTTAAGATTAATTTAGACTATTTGTCTAGAAATTCTATTAATTCTATTGAGTTAAAAGACATAAATTCAATATTTCGAAAATTCGCATATCCTGAATTATTATTGAAAAGAACGTTAACTGCTACTTCTTTAGCAGCTTTACGTGAAGAGGCTAACTATTTTAATCTGGTGATATTGCCAATAGAATATAGTAAATTTAGACTTGACGAAAAGTATAACGAAGTAGTTAACTGCTTCACAAATAGAAATATATTTCTATTTGTGATGACAAGTCTGGATAATTACGATCCGTGGGGAGAGATAATAGAACAGGAAGAATCAAAAAGCAAATTTTTTCCTAATGATCTATTTCAATTAGAACTTTCTTTGCAATTTTCTATAGTGGAGCAAAAGAACTTATATCAAATGCTTAGTACTTTAGAGAAAAGGTTCGATGAATTAGAAAACATATTCAATAAGAATATGAAAATATTAGAAAAGCAAATACAAAACTTGACCCTTTGTAGTATGAATTTGCAAAAGGCAGTAGAAACTCTTTCTTTGAAATTGATAGGAATGGAGTATGGGAAAATTTCATCCAATAAAGAAAAATTTATAGAATTGAAGGAGAAGATCGATGAGGTAAGAAGAGATTGGCCCTGTAATAATAGTAAGATTCGGGAATTAGAATATGAACAAAACAGTTTAATTGATTCTAATCATATTTCGAGTGATGTCATAGAAGACATCATAGGAAATATGAATTTAGGAATATCAGTTGATGAATTCAAACTGAAATTCCTTGAACAAAAAGCAACTATTGAAGAAATTAAACAAAAAATTAATAAAAGAGGGCATATATTTATATACACAGACACTAGTGATATATGCTCTCAAGATGCAATTGCATACTACACTTTTTAGTTTCAATACGAGGATGTCCTAAAATAGGAACCCGAGAGCCAAAAAATCCAGCTCAACAAGAGTTGGATTTCCTTTTTTTAGAGAGTATAGAAAAAGTTGTGTAAATAAATCCTTCCGTGATAAAATAAAAA
>CANPHV010000015.1 GCA_947573965.1 uncultured Clostridium sp. | reverse complement strand
AAGCGGTAGACTTTTTAAATAAAATGGCAAGACGTGCCAGAAAAAGAAATGTATCGCTTGCTATCATATCGCAAAGATTTCAAGACTTCTATGAAAAACAAGAAGCACAAGCGGTTTTGACATCTTCAGATACAAAATTATTTTTAGCACAAGATAAATCAGAAATTGCTTACTTAAAAGAAGTATTTAAGCTTTCAGAAGGAGAAGCTAACTTTTTAGTAACTTGCCAAAGAGGAGAAGGGTTGTTAAAAGTTGGGGCAGATACAGCAATTTTAAAAATAGTACCAACGAAAAAAGAGTTTGAGTTTGTAGAAACAAACTTAAATCAATTGGCGAGAAAGAAGACGAACTAAATTTGGGAGGTAAACATCTTATGAGGATTTTTACAGATAAAAGTATATGGAAAAAAATAGTAATTGCATTACTCCTGGTTTTAGCATTTCAAACAATTATGGTAAAGCCCGTTCAAGCGGATGTAGTAGAGTTTGGTGGTAAATTAATGGGGCCTATCTTATCTTTGCTAACAAGCTTAGGAGATGGTATTAATGATATTATTGCAAGGTCGATTATGGGGGCTAATACCACACTGTATAAGATAGAAACGGGAAATAGTTTTTTAGAAGGGGTTCTGGCCGTTTTAATAGTAGGAGCAGCTGTGGCATTAACAATTGCTTTGGTGATGATAACAGGAGGATTAGCATCAGCACTAGCAGCAGCATTGGCAACGATAACAAAAGGTGCAATTGCGATAACAGTGACAACTACTATGGGATTAGGAACAATTTTAACAGGTTTAGGTGTGGGGGTTTTTTCGGCAACATGGTTTAGTAAAGCAGTAATGCCTGAAGATATCTATTTACCAATGTATACCTATAGTGCAGAGGAAATTTTTAAAGGTAACATATTATTGTTTGATGTAAACTTTTTTGGCAACGAAAAAGAAATTTATGCAAAATTATCAGATGGGGCATCACTTAAAGTGAGTGATTATGCAGGTGATGATAAATTACAAGAGGAAGTGAATAAGCATTTTGTAGAGGTAGAAGTTACTGAAGGATCAAAAGCTGATGAATCACGGAAAAACAAAGGAAAATGCAAAAATAGAATACTATTATTTTTTAGAAGATGGTAAAGAAATAAGAACATCTAGCCAAAATTCAGCAGTAATTTTAAGAAAAACTGTTAGTCAATGGTATAATGCTTTAAGAAATATTTGCATTGTTTTAATGTTATCAATATTGGTTTACATAGGAATTAGAATAGTATTATCAACTGTTGCTTCGGATAAAGCAAAATACTTACAAATGTTAAAAGATTGGTTTATTGGTTTATGTTTATTATTTTTAATGCATTATATTATGGCATTTTCTGTTATGATAGTAGAAAAATTGACAGATGTAGTAAAGACATCTGTGGATAAAAATGGCTATGTTGTCGTATTAGAATCAAATGACAAAATAAAAACAGCTATTGAAGAGATAGGTCAACCAGACACAATATCAACAGATCCAGATGGAAAAGAGTATTTATCATGGCCAACTAACTTAATGGGAAGTCTTAGGCTACAATTACAAATGGAGCAATATGGTGCAGAATATGTGGGCTTAAGTATTTGTTTCTTAATGCTTTGTTTATTTACTTTGTATTTTACAATTACTTATTTAAGAAGGGTCTTACATTTGGCGTTTTTAACTTTAATTGCACCAATGGTAGCACTTACTTATTGCATTGATAAATTAAACGACGGAAAAGCACAAGGATTTGACAAATGGTTTAAAGAATATATATTTAACTTGCTAATTCAACCAATGCATTTGTTACTATTTTATATTTTAGTAACTTCAGCGTTTGAATTTGCTTCAACCAATGTTATTTATAGCATTGTTGCCATAGGATTTATGATACCAGCAGAAAAATTACTACGTGGATTATTTGGATTTGAAAAAGCACAAACGGCTCCAGCAATGGGACCAGCTGGTGCAATGATGGCATCAACTGCATTAAATCATATGTTAAATAGAGGAAAGAAAGGCGGAGACAAAGGCGTAAATGGAAAAAGTGATGCATCAGATTCAGATTCGGGTAGTGTACCAAATGCAGAAGATAGAGGAAGTCCAATGAAGTTTTTTGAAGGAGCAGCAGAAGAAAATAGTGAAAATAATGATAATTCTAATCCAATAGTGGAAGCACCAAATAGAAATGTGAATAATAACAGTAATAATAATGAACTACGGAAATATAAACGAACAAACAACATCAAATGGTATCATATTACCAGAATCTGTTCGTCAGGCTAGAGAACAAGAAGCAGCAAGACAAGCAAGAATGGAAAAAGAAGAACAAGAGCGATTACAAAGAGAAAGACAGGAACAACCAGAACCACCAAGAAGACAATCTAGAATGGAAAGAATTGCTAATAAAGTTAGAAGTAATATGAATAGTAGTCCAGTAGGAAGAAGAATATTAAGAGATTATGATGCTAGTAAGGCCGCACAATTAGCAGCGATGAGACAAGTTCCACAAAAATTAACTAAGAAAATTGAAAGTTCTCATCCATTAAAAGCAGCAGGAAAAATGGCAGCAGGTGCGGCATTAGGAACAGCAGCAGGAGCAGCAGGGGTAGCAATAGCAGCATCAACTGGGGACTTAGGAAATGTTCCTAAAATAGGTGGAGCCGCAGCATTAACTGGTTACGCAGTAGGTGCTGGAAAAGTACAATCTATTAAATCGCCAATGGATGATCCAGATGTAAAAGCCGTTCATGATAATACTTACAATAAAGGTGAATATAAACAAGATGCTATGGATGATTATGTATCAAATTATATGAAAGATGTAAAAACAAGAAATTATTTTGAAACCAAATTTGGAAGAGAAGAAGCTAATAAAATGATGAGCAAAGGTGGAGCAATAGAACAATTTTTATATAATGATATTACAGATAAAAAGGATATAGCCGCAGCATATCAAATGAAACAAGAAGGGGTAGTAAAAAATATGGACGAAGCTATTTCGGTTGTACAATTAAATCAAATGGTTGGTACCAATACACATAAAATGAATCAAAAAGCGAGAGACGAATGGAAAGCGAGATTTAAGAAAATGGCAGAAAAAAGTGGCGTAAAACAAGAAAGATTAGATTCATTTGCTGAGAGAAGATTAAGTGAACTTGATACATTTAATGATTTCAAAAAATAATTAAAAAGCGGAGGAAATAATTATGAACCAGCTAATACGATATTATAATCAGAACAGAAAAAAGATATGGGGCATTGTGATAATTATTGCCTCTGCTATTTTACTTTTGCAATTAGTAAACTATTTCTATAAAGTAGAAAATCAAAAAAGATTAGAAGGTGGAAATCAAACACGAAAAGAAATATCATCGATAAATACAAATACGACAAAAGTGATAGACAATCAATCTGTTGTAACAGGAAAACAGATTGCAGAAAATGATTTAGAAACAGCAACTAATATCATTGATACTTTCTTTTCTTATTGTAATGGCAAAGAAATAGAAAAAGCTTATGACTTATTGACAGAAGATTGTAAAACAGAAATGTATAAGAATTTAGAGGTTTTTGAACAAGCTTATTATAACAATGTATTTGAAGGGGAACCAAAAACAGCTAGCATAGAAAATTGGTATGGTGATACCTATAAAGTTAAAATTATGGGGAATATGTTAGCAACAGGAAAAAAAGAAGAAAATCAAAAACAAGATTATATAACGATTGTAAAAGAAAATAATGAAAACAAGTTAAATATTAATGGTTATATAGGAAAAAAAGGCATAAATAAAACAACTGAAAAAAATAACATAAAAGTAGAAATAGTAAACAGAAATACTTATAAAGATTATGAAACATATACAGTTAGAATTACGAATAACACAGGAAATACCATCTTGTTAGATAGTAGATCAGATGCAAAAACTTTATATATACAAGATAATAAAAATGTGAGATATTCTTCCTATTCACATGAATTAACAGAACCAATGATGACGATTACCCCTGACAATACAAAGGAGATTACAATTAAGTTTTATAGTGCTTTTATCAGTAGCAAAAAAATAGAAGAAATTGTTTTTTCAGAGGTAGTATTATTTAATGGACAATTAACTGAAAAAATAGAAATAAGAGTGGATATATAAACGTTATAAAGAATAGAATGGAGGTGAGTAGATGGAAGAAGCAAAAGAGGCCATTAAACAAGCATTTAAAAATATATTTTCTCCTCAGTATAGAAAGAGACTAATTCAAGCTTTTATTGTAGCTGTATTTTTATTAATTCTACTCGCTTCAGCTTTATATTATGTAACTGTCGATGATGGAACATATAGTGAAGGTGATTGGGGAAATACTCCTTATGCAGCAAGCCAATATGTAAATGGTGTTTCCATTAATGATAATGGAACTTTTAAAACAGATATGACTGCACAAGAACTATGGGACCAAATGTTACAAAACAAAAGTAGAGTGGATGAATATTTATCTACACCAGCAGAACTAGCAAGATTAATGAAAGCAGAATTATTAACACAGTATCCAGATACTCGTTCAAATCCGGATGAAGAAATAGACTGGAATAAAATTAAAGAAGATCCAGATGCTATGCAAGGAATTATAAAGTTTAAAAGGGCAGATACAGACGGAAATAAAAACACAATGTCCTATGTAGATCCGGAAACATTTCAAGGATATATTGATACCTATAATAAAACAGGAAGTGAAGAAGCAAAGCAAAATGCACTAACACATTTTACTCTAAAAAAAGCATCTTCAGGAACCACAACAGGAGGAACGGGGGCAATAGCTGCGGGAGATGGTATAATGACAGATGTTTCACAACTTATTATAGATGCAGCTTCACCAGATAGAACACCATGGCCAGGAGCTAATTGGTATGCAAGATGGGTAAGACAGGTTTATGAAAATGCAGGAGTTGGAGCCTGCCGACATGCGACTGCTTATGAAGCAGCAAAACACCATATCATTTCAACAGATAAAAGTGCAATTCCAATTGGAGCAGCTGTTTATGGAACTGGATCTAATTCAGGCGGAGCAGGACATGTTGGAATTTATATTGGTGGGGGAAAAGTAGTTGACAGTGTAGGTAGTGGTATAAAAACATGGAATACGATTGAAGAATGGACTGCTTGGCAGAAAGATGTATTAGACGGCCAACAAGGTTGGCTTGGATGGGGATGGCAAGATAATAATAAAATAAGAGGAACAACAGAAGATCCTAATTTAAAAGAAAATAGTACAACTGATAAAAAAGACGATAAAGAGGACAACAAAAAAGAGGATAAAGAAGCAGAAGAGAAAAAAGCAACCGTAGCACAAGTAGATGGTGATGGTTATACAGAACTATATACTTCTTCGGCAGGAATTACCTATAAACATTTTAAACAAAGCAAAGGAAGTTATGCAGGAAATCCTTATTGGGATGGAACAGTAAGTAGTGATGGATGTGGACCTTCTTCAGTAGCTATTTTAGCAAGTGGAGTATTAAACTCGGAATATACTCCAGGAGATATTGCAGCCCAAATGAATGCAACTTATGGGATAACATCTTACGAAACATTAAAAGGAGAAATGGATTCTCTTGGTATGGCAAGTGAAGTAATCCAAAGCCCTTCTGCAGAAGTGATACAAGATAATTTAAGAAATGGAAAAGTCATGTTAGTTTCTGTTAATAGCAATACGATTTTTACTAGCATTAGTCACATTATGGCAATTGTAGATATCAATGAACAAGGACAAGTTTATATATGTAATCCTGGAAGCTCATCTTTGCAAGGATGGTATGATATTGGAGAAATTATGAAAGGGTGTCAATATGTCGTTGTAACAGATGCAGGAGCAGCAGGAGTGGCTAAAAGCAAAAACACCAATAATTATGTGGCAGTGGTAGCAACTTGGAGCCAAAAAGATACCAGTATAGAATCCAACGACCCAAATGTTGGGAACAATGCATATACAGAATATTCTATGACAACCACCAGTGTTAATTATGAAGAAATGGTAGCACCATATACCATGCCTTTTGATATGTTGTGGGCTTTATTGGTAGTAGGGGAAGATAAGAACTTTGCCTTTGAATTAGCAGATTTAATCTATGACAGCGAAATAGAAATAACCGTTCATGATAATTTAACAGTTAATACAGATATAGATGAATGGCATTATACACAGAGAACAAAGGCAGAAGTAAGTGGAATGATTACAGCAAGGACAAACCAAAATGCAGTAAGTGGACATATTACAGAGCATTCATATGATCCTCATTCAGAAGATCCATATACAACAACGAAAACGGTAATTACACAAACCAACACCTTAAATGTGGTATTAACAAAAGCAGATGTGTGGATTGTAAAATATAATAATGAGTATACTTATGTTGCTGCTTCAGAAACTACAACCACCAATACAGTAACAAAAGGAAATGAAGAATATCCAGATATGCCAAGTTATACAGGAGATAGTTATTCCTGTGACCATATAACAACTTTGAGACAGAATTTATTAGATGAACTTTTACCAGAGACAGAAGAAGGAGAAGCAGAAGAACCACAAAGTCCAGTTAGATTTACAGAAAATATTAATGTTAACTATTATACAAAATATATTAATATCTATGATAATGTAACGAATAAAACGAGAACACAAAAATATGTACAAGGTGTACCAGAATTTGAAGAAAAAATAGAACCAAAATCAGAAGAACCAAACTTTGTAACCATTTTTAACAAACAGGAGTATAGAAAAAATAAAATCAACATAAAGGATGCTGCTGAGTTGTTATTTGAGATTATAGAGACCAATGACAGTATAAAAGATATGTTAGATTTAATAAAATATTTACTATACAAAGCAACAGGAAACGTTTTTGATGGAATAGAGTATTTTGATTTTAGTATTTTCTATCCAGGAGGATTATCAACTGTAGGAGAGGGAGACTATATTGTACATATTGACAAATCTTCACCAGATATCGTTATTACCGATGTAGAGACTTTAAAAAGAGCTTTTGCAGGTTATACTGGTGGAGGAAAACTAGTAGAACATGCACAAGAATATTTAGATTTACAAGAAGAATATAGAGTAAATGCTGTATTTGCTGCGGCAGTATCTATTTCAGAAACAAGTGCTGGTCGAGCGGGTCATGCGATAGATGGTAAAAACAATTGGTATAATATAGAATGTATTCATAATAAAGCCCATGGAAGATTTGAAAATTATGGATCAGCAAGAGAATCAATAGAAGCTTTTTTCAAACAAATATCGGTTAAAAATTATTATTTTACAGCTGGAAAGTTTACTGTATCAGAAATTGGAATGGTATATTGTGAAAATGCAGATGCACCAGGAGGATGGATAGAACACACTACAACTTTTATGACACAAATGTTTAATGCAGCAGGAATTACACCAACCACATCAGGAACCAGTCAAACAGGAACAAAAATAGTAGAAGCTGCAAAAACAAAACTAGGATGTCCATATGTATGGGGAGCAGAAGGACCAGTTACATTTGACTGTTCAGGACTTACAAAATGGGCTTATAAACAGGTTGGTATAGATTTGCCACATAATACAGATTCACAAAAAAATGCCGCTACAAAAGTAGTATCTATATCAGAAGCAAGGGTTGGAGATATTTTATATAGAAAAGGACATGTGGGGATTTATATAGGAAATGACCAATATATACATGCACCACAAACAGGAGACGTTGTCAAAATTGCGAATGGTGCGAATTACTTTACGCATGCACTACAATTTTATTAAAAAAGGAGGGTCTTTAAAAATGCAAGAACATAAAAAAAAGATTGGAATAGCTATTATTATTGTTCTAATGTTATCTTGCCTATGTATTATGTTGCTTTATTTTTTAAACAAAGATAAAGTAGGAATACCAGAAGAGGGGGAAGCACAAGGAGATGAATTAAACATTCAATATATGGCAGAAAGATTAAAAGACCCTGTTAAATTCTTTTCTGTGGAAAAATGTATCCAAGAAAATGTAAATGAACAATTTATAGCCAAAGATATGAACTTATTAGAAGGAGAAAGAATATATAGTTTTGCTGTTTATGGAACAAGTGAAAATGAGGAAGAAGTATATTATATTGTGAGAGTCGATATGGAAAATTCTACATTTCAAATAGAAGAATTAAAAGATAACGATAAGAATCTTAAGCAAATCAATTTAGAAACAAATATTGAAGAAATCAAAAGCAATGGCAGAAATACTTTTGAATTTGTTAATATGAGAGATGAAGATACTTGTAGAATGTATTTAAAACATTTTACACAAATGGAATTAGAAAAATCAGAAGAAGCATATCAAATGCTAGATGAGAATTATAAAAAAGAAAGATTTGAAAATCTTGACGATTATAAACAATATGTACAAGAATGTAAACCAATAATAGAAGAAGCAATATTATCTAAATATTTAGTAAATTATTATGATGATTACATTGAATATGTGTTAGTAGACAATAATAATAATTCATATACCATAAAAGCAGAAGCAGTTTTAGACTATAAAATCATGTTAGATAATTATACCATTAAAGTAGAGAATTATGAGGAAAATTATCAAAAATTAGGTAATGAGAAAAAAGTACAGGCCAATACTTACATATTTTTGCAAATGATAAATAGCAAAGACTATCGTCATGCCTATGAATTATTAGATGAAACCTTTAAACAAAATAATTTTGGAACAATAGAAGAATTCAAAGAATATGTAAAAAATAATTTCTTTGCGCATAATTTAAATACGATGGAAGTAAAAATTCAAGAACAAGGAAATTATTATAGTTATGAAACAACGTTAAAAGAAAACAGTAGTAGTATAGCAGAAAGTAAAAAATTAACAGTCATTATGCAACTACAAGAAGGAAGTGATTTTGTTATGTCATTTAGTATAGAATAGAGAAAAAGGGATTACAATTTGGTAATCCCTTGCATATTTTCATGTAATTTTATATAATAGAAGAATAGTAAGGAGGTTACTATGATAGAAATAAAAAAAATAGCAAAAGAATATCAAAAAGGAAAAAAAGTAATTGATGACATAAATCTAGAAATCAAAGACGGAGAAATTTTTGGGTTCTTAGGGCCAAATGGAGCAGGAAAAACCACTACGATAAAAATGATAGTAGGCATACTAGAAACTGAAGAGGGAGACATTTTTATTGATGGGAAAAGCATACGAAAAGAACCAATAGAAGCCAAGAAAAAAATTGGATTTGTATCTGATAATCCAGATATGTTTTTAAAATTAAAAGGAATTGAATTCTTAAACTTTGTAGCAGATATGTATGAAGTACCAAGAGAAATAAGAGAAAAAAGAATTGTAGATCTTAGTAAAGAATTTGGAATGTATGAAGTTTTAAATGAAAAAATTCAAAATTATTCTCATGGGATGAGGCAAAAAATAATTATCATATCTGTTTTATTGCATAATCCTAAAAATTGGATATTAGATGAACCATTAACTGGTTTAGACCCTAAATCAGCCTTTTACTTAAAAAATAAAATGAAAGAACATGCTAAAGAAAATAATGTTATATTTTTTTCAACTCATATATTAGAGGTAGCAGAAAAATTATGTGACCGAATTGGAATTATCAATCATGGGAAGTTGATTTTTGTTGGGACACAAGAAGAATTAAAAAAAGAAATTAAAGAAAATGCTTCTTTAGAAGATTTGTTTATGGAGATAACAAAAGATAATGAAGAAGATAATTAGTTTAGCAAAAGTTTTTACAAAAGAATTTTATCAAAATCTTCCCATATTACAAAAAGATAAAAACAAATTCAATAAAAGATCCATCTTCTTTTGGTTAGTATCCTTTGTCTTTATAACAATAGCTTATATTAGTTACAAAGTTATAGTTTTTTTAGTAGATGTAGGAGAACCAGAAATATTCTTGAATTTATACTTTTTGACTTTAATGATACTATTACTATTTCAAACTATATTGGTATGCAGTAATGTATTCTTTTTTTCAAAAGATATTGAAAAAATTTTGCATATGCCATTAAAGCCTGTAGAATTATTACTAGCTAAATTAAGTACTTTATTATGCATGTTATATATATCAGAAGGGATTTTAGGATTAGTTCCTCTTACTCTATATGGATTACTAACACACACATCGTTTTTATTTTATTTAGGAGAAATAATTATTTTAATAGCCTTTCCAATTTTTATAGCTATTATTGTGAGTATAGTGATGTTATTCGTAATGAGATGGGGGGAATTTGTAAAAAACAAAGAAGTATTTCAATTTTTAGTTACTACCATTATGATTATGTTACTTTTAATTTTAGAATTTAGAGCTATTAGTGGTATACTTGGTGTTAAAAATGACGAACAAGCATTACAGCAAATTACTAGCTTTAATCAAAAGGCAAATGAAGCGAATCAATATTTTTTAATTATTAATCCAAGTGTGGAAATCTTAACAAATCCAACTATTCCGACAATAATGATAGATGCATTTAAATTAGTAGGTTATTCTAGCATAGCATTGTTAGTTTTTATAGGGGTAGGGAAAAGAACGTATTTGAAAGATATCTTAAAAAATATGATAAGTAATAGCAACCGAAAGAATAAAAAAATAAAGCCGAAAAAAGATATAAAAAAACGTAGTATACGAAATGCTTATATTCGAAAAGAAATAAAAATGCTAATCAGAGAACCCATTTTTTTAATACAATGTGTATTACCTGTAATTGTCATCTTAGTTACTTGTATGATGGTAATAGTAATTGTATTACCAACTATACAAAATGTGATGAAAGAGGAAACTATACAAAAAGCAATACAAGGACTATCTTTTAATGGAGAGGCAGTATGCGATATATTGATTATTTTACAAGTATTATTTTCACTATCTACCATATCATTGACAGCCATTTCAAGAGAGGGGAAAAATGCAGTATTGATAAAGTATCTGCCAGTTGAATTATATAAGCAATTTGTTTATAAAAATATTCCACAAATTATGTTAAATTTTTTGGTTACAGTAGTTATATTAGGGGGAATTTATTATTTTGTACCAAACATCAATCTATTGTATTTATTTTTAGTAGGGCTGATTGCTATCATAATAAATGTTATCAATAGTTATGTTATGCTATTAGTAGATTTAAGAAGACCAAATTTGGATTGGGATACACAATTTGCAGTGGTTAAGAAAAGTGAAAATAAAATTTTTCAATATGCTTTTATGATTGTTAATATATTATTTTTAATGTATTTAGCTAGAATATTAAAAAATACAGATATAATGATAGCTTTATTGATAGAATTTGCTATTTATGCCATTTTATTGATTATTTTAGATAGAGGCATAAAAAAATGGCAAAGTAGATTATTTAAGAAAATAGATAAGTAAAAAAGCCTTAGAATTACTTAATTTTGTATTGATACAAAGTTAAGTATCTAAGGCTTGCTTTTTAGTTAAATAAAATAGAAAGTAGTTTAGTATCTTTTATCAAGTCCATAAAAAAATTCTGGACAAAAGGAATTTGCCATAAAAGAAACAAAATAAGAAAAGTAAGAAATAAAGCCATAAGATCTTTTATGTAACTTTTAAACGTTTTTTTGTAACGTATTTTATAACCACGATTTTTTAAATCTTGTATATAGGCATCATAATAAGCCTTTTGCTTTGCTTGCTGTACCTGTTCTTGATAAGCCAATTCTTGCTCACGTCTTAAATTTTCTAAATGTTTTTGCTTTAAGTCTAATTCTTCTTCTAAAATCGTATTAGAGGGAGTTAGTTGTGTTGTTTTTTGTGTTATTGTTTCTATTTGGGAAATTTTTTCTTCTTCTAAAAGAAAAGCATCATATTTTTCTTTTTTTTCGGGAACAGACAAAATTTCATAAGCTTCATTGATTTCTTTTAATATTTCCTCTGCCTGTTTTTTGTTTTCTTCTGCTTGCAAATCTGGATGATATTTTTTGGCCAATGTTTTATAAGCCTTTTCTATAATTTCAGGAGAAGCATTTCTATTTACTTGTAAAATGTCATAATATTTTTTATTCATCTTTTAAATAATTCCTTTCTTAAAAATAATAGCATAAAAAGAAGAACCTTTCAACATTTTTTTAATAAAATGAGTAATAGGTGATGAGAATGAAAGAAAATATAGGTCTATGTCTAGCTGGTGGAGGAGTAAAGGGGGCGGCTCATATTGGAGCCATCAAAGCATTAGAAGAAAGGAACATAAAGTTTGATTATGTAGGAGGAACTTCTTCACGGAAGCATTGTAGCTTGCTTATATGCGATGGGATTTTCAGCAGATGAAATGTATAAAATTTTTAAAAAGTATTGTAGAAAAATAAAATATGTTGATATAGGAAACATTTTTAAATTAATAATTGGACTTATTTTTACAGAACAAATCCACATTGATGGACTAAATAGTGGAAAACAGATTGAAAAATTAATCAATCAAATAGGAAAGACAAAAGAAATTACGAATATTTCAGATATTAAAATGCCTTTAGTAATACCAAGCGTTTCTTTATGTAAAGGAAATGTTATTTGTTTTACTTCCTCTCAAATAAGAAGTTCTTTTTCAGATAAGCTTGAATTTGTTCATGATATTAATATTGGAAAAGCAGTAAGAGCAAGTTGTAGCTATCCAGTTGTATTTTCTCCTTGCCAATATAAAAATACTAAATTAATTGATGGAGGGATACGCGAAAATGTACCATGGAAGGAAGTAAAATTATTAGGGGCTAAAAAAGTTCTTAGTATTCTTTTTGATGAGAAGAAAGAAGAAAATTGTGACAAGAATTTAATAGAAGTGGCAGGTCGTGCTATTAGTTTACTAGGTAGAGAACTTTCAAACTATGAAATGGAAGGGGCAGATTATGTATTAAAAATTAAAAGTGAAAAGGTAGGTTTATTAGATATGAAAAAAATAAATGAATTGTATAATTTGGGTTATGAACAAACTAAAAAATCTATTAATAACATTTTAAGCTACATAGAGAAAGAATGAGTAGCAAAAAACAGGGAAGTGTAGTTCCCTGTTTTTTATATCAATAAAGGAATATTAAAGTGCTAATTTCTTTATTCATATATAGTATGCTACATATTTAAATTAATTTCAGTATTTAAAATTATGTCATTTTCTTTATTTAAAGCTGCTATTTCTTTTTGCTTAGTTTTTAAATTATCTTTTGCAACCGTCATTAATAATTTAATACGATTAGCTTGGTTAGCTTCACTAGCACCTGGGTCATAATCGACAGGAGAGATATTAGCTTCTGGATATTTTTCACGGATTGTTTTTATGACACCTTTCCCAACAACATGGTTTGGAAGACAAGCAAATGGCTGTACACATACGATATTTGGAATGTCATTTTCAATGTATTCAATCATTTCAGCCGTTAAAAACCAACCTTCACCAGTTTGATTTCCAATGGATAAAACGTCTTTAACTTTTTCTTCTAAGTGCCAAATATCACATGGTGGTAAATATCCTTTTTTAGAATGAGCCAAAGCAATTTTAACGTCTTTTTCTAAAATGTCAATTAATTTAATGGCAGCTTTCATTAATTTAGAAGAAGTTTTATTGATATTTAGTAAGTTATTGAAAGTAATTTTATGAGTACACATAAATTTTGCAAATCCCATAAAATCAGGTAAGATAACTTCTGCCCCTTCTTTTTCTAAAAGGTCAACTACAAAATTGTTTCCAAAAGGATGGTACTTAATTAAAACTTCACCAACAATGCCAACACGAGGTTTTTTTATAGACATGTCAAGTTCTATTTTTTCAAAATCATTTACAATATCATAGATACTTTGTTTGAATTCTTTGTTTGTTGATTTTGCCAATAATTGTTTACATTTTTCCAACCAATAATCAAATCGTTCTTGGGTTTCACCTTTATTCACTTCATAAGCTCTATTTTTTGTTAACATTTTTTGTAATAAGTCAGCATAAACTAACATTTTTAATAATTTTTCCATAAGAGGAACCGTTAGTTTAAATCCCGGCATTTTTTCCATACCAACGATGTTGAAAGAGATAACAGGGATATCTTCAAAACCAGCATCTTTTAGCGCTTTACGAATAAATCCAATATAATTCGTTGCCCTACAACCACCACCAGTTTGAGACATAATCAAAGCTGTTTTTGCTAAGTCATATTTACCAGATTGAAGGGCTTCTATCATTTGACCTGTTACTAAGATAGAAGGGTAACAAGCATCGTTGTTAACATATTTTAATCCCGTTTCTACCGTTTTTTGTGTGCATTCTCTTAAAAGTTCTACATGATAACCAGAAGAACGAACGGCAGCTTCTAGTAATTCAAAGTGAATTGGCGCCATTTGAGGGATTAAAATAGTATAATCTTTTCTCATTTCTTTTGTAAACATTTTTTTCTTAACACCATAATCTCCATCTAAAGTCTCTTGTTTTCCTTCTTGTTCACGTTTTTTCATACTAGCCAATAAAGAACGAATACGAATTCTAACAGCTCCTAAATTGTTAACTTCATCTATTTTTATTAAAGTATACATTTTGTTGAAGGATTTTAATATTTCTTCTACTTGGTCAGTTGTTACGGCATCTACACCACAGCCAAAAGAATTTAATTGTACTAATTCTAAACAATCATGTTTTCCGACAAAGTCAGCAGCAGCATAAAGTCTTGCATGATATACCCATTGGTCTACAACTCGAATTGGTCTTTTGGCTTCTGTTTTATCAGAAACACTATCTTCGGTTAAAACGCTAAGACCTAATGAAGTAATTAAAGTATCAATACCATGATTGATTTCAGGGTCTACATGATAAGGGCGACCAGCAAGGACGATACCTTTTAAATGATTTTCTTCTAAATATTTAACCGTTTCGGTTCCTTTATTTTGGATATCTTTTTTACATTTTTGATATTCCATTTCTGCTTTTTCAGCAGCTTTCGTAAGTTCTGCTTTTGTAAAATTATAATTTTTGAATTCATCTAATTCTAATATTTTTTTAACTAGATTTTTCTTATCAAAAGGCAAAAATGGATTTAGGAATTTTATGTCGTCTTTTTTTAATCCTTCTATGTTATTTTTTAATACTTCAGAATAAGAAATAACAATAGGACAATTATAGTGGTTATCTGCTTTTTCATATTCTTTTCTTGAATACGGCATACAAGGGTAAAAAATAGTTTTAATTCCTTGTTCTAATAAGCTTTCAATATGACCATGAGAAAGTTTTGCTGGATAACAAACTGATTCAGATGGCATGGATTCCATTCCTTTTTCATAGGTTTTACGGGTACTTTTTTCGGAAAGAATAACACGAAAACCTAATGAAGTTAAGAAAGTAAACCAAAATGGATAATCTTCGTACATATTTAATACTCTTGGAATACCAATAACTCCTCTTGGTGCAGAACCTTCTTCTAAAGGTTGATAGTTAAATAATCTTTCTTGCTTATATTGAATTAAATTTGGTAATTCTTTTGCTTTTGTAATTTGACCAGCGCCTTTTTCACAACGGTTACCAGATACATGTATTTGTCCATTGCTGAATTTATTAATGGTTAATTTACAATGGTTTTCGCAAGTTTGGCAACGGGTATGGGTTATTTTTATTTCTAAGGTATCTAATTCTTCTAATTTTAATATGGTTGAAGTATGTTCCATATCAAGATTAGCTTCATATTGTTCTTTGGCTAAAAGTGCCATACCAAAGGCTCCCATTAAACCAGAGATATCAGGTCTGATTACATTTTTACCAACAATTAATTCAAAAGCACGAAGAACCGCATCATTATAAAAAGTTCCACCTTGTACTACTATGTGCTTTCCAAGTGTTTCGACGTCTCTTACTTTCATTACTTTTTGAATTGCATTTTTGATTACGGAATAAGATAGTCCACTAGAAATATCGCCAACAGTATAACCTTCTTTTTGGGCTTGTTTAATTTTGGAATTCATAAACACTGTACAGCGTGAGCCTAAATCGACTGGTCTTTTAGCATTGATAGCTTCTTTTACAAAGTCTGCAATTTCTAAGTTTAGGCTTTTAGCAAAAGTTTCAATAAAAGAACCACAACCAGAAGAACAAGCTTCGTTTAGCATAATATTGTCAATAGAGCCATCTTTCATTCGAATGTATTTCATATCTTGTCCACCAATATCAACAATTGCTGTTACATTCGGTTCAAAAGTTTTAGCAGCTGTATAGTGAGCGATGGTTTCGATTTCGTTTAAGTCTACGTTTAAAGCGGTTTGAATTAATTTTTCACCATATCCAGTGACACCACTATATCTTAAAATTGCCTTTTTAGGTAGCACCTGATATAGGTTTTTTAACATATTCATAACACTTTTTAAAGGATTTCCTTCATTATTTCCGTAAAGGGAATACAATAATTTTCCTTCTTTATCAATTAGAACTAATTTGGTAGTGGTAGAACCAGCATCAATCCCAAGATAGCAATCGCCTTCGTATCCTTCTAAAGATGTTTTTTCTACGGTTGCTTGATTGTGCCTATTTTTAAATATCTCATAATCTTCTTTATCTTTAAATAATGGGTCTAAAGGATGCGTGGTATTGTCTTGTGAATTTTTTAAATTTTCTATTTTTTGGTGTAATTCTGTTGTTGTAATAATATTAGAAGAGATAGAATCTAGGGCAGCCCCTTTGGCAACCAAAAGATGAGCTTCTTCTGGAACGATAATTTCTTCTTCTTTTAAGTTTAAAGTTTCAATAAATCTAGTTCGTAATTCTGATAAATAATTTAAAGGTCCTCCTAAAAAAGCAACGTTTCCTCTAATTGGTCTTCCACAAGCAAGTCCGCTAATAGTTTGATTAACAACTGCTTGAAAAATGGAAGCAGCAATATCTTCTTTAGCAGCCCCTTCATTAATTAAGGGTTGGATATCAGTTTTTGCAAAAACACCACAACGAGATGCAATTGGATAGATGGTAGAGTAATTTTTGGCTAATTCGTTTAAACCTGCTGTATCCGTATGTAATAAAGATGCCATTTGGTCTAAAAAGGCTCCTGTTCCACCAGCACAAGTACCATTCATACGCTGTTCAATGGATTGGTCAAAATAAATGATTTTAGCGTCTTCTCCACCAAGTTCAATTACAACATCTGTTTTTGGAATGTATTTTTCAACAGAACGTTTACAAGAAACAACTTCTTGAATAAAGTTAACACCTAAAAATTTAGCAGCAGACATAGCACCTGAACCCGTAAGGGCTAAAGTGAATGAATTGGTTGGGTATTTTTTTAATAAGTTTTCTAAAACATTGCAAACTGTATTTTTTGTGTCTGAAAAATGTCTTTGATAATCTTTATATATTGTGTTTTTGTGTTTATCCATAACAATAATCTTTACAGTGGTAGAACCAACATCTAAGCCAACATGTAAGATTGTATCTAAATTTTCTATATTCTTCATAATGAAAACTTCCTTTCATGCTTATTTTATACGGAAAATAGCGTTTTGTCAAATGGGAAAAAATGTAACGCACAATATGTGCTGTGTAAATTTTAAAATGTCGTTTTTGTTCGGTGGAAAATTTTTAGATTATAGAGTTTTTTAGAAGGTTGAAAAATAATGAGGGAGGTTCTAAAAAGGACAAACACAAAATAAAATGATTAGTAAATAAAAATACAAGGAGGAAGCCAATGAAAAACAAAAAGATAGGGATTATTTTTTTTACGGCATTTATGATTTTATTAATAGGAGGATTTTTTGCTATTCGTTATGTGAAAAATAAGGAGAAAGAAACGGTGGTGGAAGAATATGTGCCAGAAGAGGAGATAACGGAAGAACAAGTGAGACAAACGATTGTTAGTTTATATTTTCCAAATAAAGAGACAAATGAGTTAAATCCAGAGGCTAGATTGATTGATATTAAAGAAATTATGAATAATGCACAAGAAAAATTGATTTCTTTATTAGTGGAAGGTCCTAAAAATGAAAAAAATAAAAAAGTAATTCCAGAGGGAACAAAGTTAAATAAGTCTTACTTTGAAGGAGATTGTGTGGTTTTAGATTTTTCGAGTGAGTTTTTGAATTACAATAAGGAAGAGGAAAAGGCAAAAGAGAATTTGATGGATTGTATTGTAAATACTTTGACGGAATTGACAGAGGTTAATAAAGTGAAGATATTGGTTAATGGGAATGAGAATGCAGAGTTTAATGAGGTGTATAGTAGAAAATAAACTTTCATAGCAAAACCTATGTCATTTTGTTGACAACATCGTTTCCTTTTACCTCTACAATGGTTATAATAGTCTAACTGTAAAAGTATAATAAAACTAGTCAAAAATTCTCAAGTAGGATTGAGAATTTTTGACTAGTTTTTTATCTTTTTTAGATATCGTTAATCTTTTTTTGAAAGATTAATGTATTATGAGAAAAATAATAAATAAAATTTGCAATATAAAATGATTTATTAATATTTTATATTATAAAAAATATTAAAGGCTATTTTGAGAATTAATTAATGATATTTTTATATAAGTAGCATTGAATAATTTTTTTATTACATTGTTACTTTTGTTAAAGAAAGAATCTATTAAATATTTTTTAAAATCTAAAATTTGTAAAAAAAGTACTTGATTACATATTTTGTGATGGGTTAAAAGTAGTTAACAGATTTTGAGAAATAAATTTAAAAGGATAACTAAAAAAATAAGAAAAAGTTGGTTAAAAAGATAAGGAATGAGGTGGAATGGAAAAAATAACATTTTCAATTTTTGGGCATACATAAAGTTGGATTGAGGTTTTATGAGGAATCTGATTTAAGATAGAAATATAGAAATAAAAATTTGTAATTTGATTTGTGGAAGATAAATTGTTTTTATAAAAAATAAAACGAATAGTAAAAATATTTATAATTTTGTTTTTGATTAAAAATATTAATTAAAAAAAGTAAATAAAATAGATTTTTATTAAAATTTTTTTATAATTTAAAAAGGAGTTAATTAAAAAATAAAATAAATTTTTAATATTATTAAATAATAAAAAATAAATTATAAATATTTATAAAATTGTAAATAAATGCACATTAAAATTAATAATAATAGTTCTATAAAAATTAAAAATAAATATTCTTATTTAACAAATTTTCTTTTTTCTATTATTATTTTTTAGAAAATAGTTTTATAAAAATATCTTTTTAAAATCTTTTATAAAAAATGGTTAACACATTTTTTGGTAATAAATTTAAAATTGTAGTTAAGAAACAAAGAAAAAATTAGTGAAAAACATAAGGGAATAAAGAAAAGAAGAAAAATAACAAGTAAGCTCATAGGATAAACATAAAATTGAAACAAATTTTATGAAAAAACAAGTTGCAAATAGAAATGTAAAAATGAAGAATTGTAATTTACTTTTTAGAAGAGAAAAAACAGAAAAAAGAATTGAATTATTTGTAAAATTATTTGTGATTTTGCTTGTGATTAAAAAAGTAAATTATAAATTTAAAATATTAATGAATAATATTTATTATATAAAAATTATTTATCACTATTTTTGAGAATAAATTTTTTTTAATATCTCTTTATAGAATAAAAATAATAATTAATATAATACGGCGAAAATAAAATAAAAATATAATTTTCTAATATAGAATAAAGCTAGTTAATAATTTTAATTATTTTTTTAATATTTTAAATAATTTAAAATATTTAGAATAATGATGAAAATTATTCAAAAAATGTTCAACATCATTTAAAGAATTTATCGTATTTTTTTTATATAAATTAAAATCAAAAGATTTTTTTTGAGGCGATTTTTTTTCTCCTCTATTATTTTGATTATTTTCATTCAAAAAAATTCTCTCCATAGTGTTTCTCCTAAAATTTAAATTTTGCAAAAAAATACGTTTTGATGTATAATATGTAAGAACTTAAAAATGGTTGACAAACTTTTAACAAAAAAGCTAAGATAATGACTAAAAAAATAGAAAACAATATGTCAAAAACTTAAGGGAATTAAGGAAAACAAAGAAAACAGTAAGCTTATCTTTTGTGTAGACATAAAGCTGAAATAAAATTTTATAATAATAGAAATAAAATAAAAGAAAAGGATGTATCATGGAAATAGAATTAAGTGAAAATGAAAAAATAGAAGACTTGCAATTTAAAAAATTAAAAATAATACAAAATAAAAAAGGATTTTGTTTTGGGATTGATAGTATATTATTATCAGACTTTGCTAAAGAAATAAAAAAAGATGCTAAAGTAATTGATCTAGGAACAGGAACAGGAATTATAGCTACATTATTATGCGAAAAAACAAAATTAAAAAAAATAATAGGAATTGAAAAACAAAAAGAAGTATCTGAAATGGCGCAAAAAAGTATAAAATTAAATCAATTAGAAAATAAATTTGAAATAATAAATGAAGATATCATTAATATTGAAAAAATATTAGAAAAAAATAATTTTGATGCCATAGTAACAAATCCACCATATAAAAAGAAGGGAACAGGCATAGAAAATGAAGAAAAAAAGAAAATAATTTCTAGACATGAGACAACAGCTACCTTAGAAGATTTTATAAAAATTTCGAAAAACTTATTAAAAGACAAAGGCGAATTTTATATGGTACATAGACCAGACAGATTAGTAGATATATTAAATGATATGAGAAAATATAAAATAGAACCTAAAATTTTACGTTTTGTATTTTCAAATAAAAATAGTGAGCCGAAATTAATTTTGATAAAAGGAATAAAAAATGCAAAACCATTTTTAAAGGTAGAAAATAATTTATATATTTATGATGACGAAGGAAATTATACAAAAGAAATAGAAGAAATATATAATAAATTTCCCCAATAAAACCCGGAACCAATGGGGAAGAAGGAGATAAAAATGAAGGAAAAAGGAATGTTGTATGTGGTAGCTACACCTATTGGAAATTTAGAGGATATTACGTTACGTGCCATTAAGGTATTAAAAAATGTGGATTTAATTGCAGCTGAGGACACAAGGCATACATTAAAATTATTAAATCATTTAGAAATAACGAAACCATTAATAAGTTATCATAGGCATAACGAAGAAATAAAAACAGAAATATTAGTGCAAAAATTATTAGATGGGCAAACAATTGCTTTGGTTTCTGATGCAGGGACACCGGGAATTAGTGATCCTGGAGAAGAGATAATAAAAAAATGTATTGAAGAACAAATACAGGTAATACCAGTTCCAGGAGCTTGTGCTATGATAAATGCTTTAATTGCTTCTGGAATTGATACGAAAGAATTTTATTTTTTAGGTTTTTTACCATTAAATAAAAAATTGCGAAAAAATAAATTAGAGGAAATTAAAAATAATGAAAAAACAATTATTTTATATGAAGCACCGCATAAATTAATGACTACATTAAAAGATTTAGCAGAAATTTTAGAAAATAGGCAAGTGGTTTTAGCAAGAGAATTAACGAAAATCCATGAAGAGTTTATAAGAGGAACCATAACAGAAATAATACAAAATGCAGAAAATTTAAAAGGAGAAATGGTTTTAATTTTAGAGGGAAATAAAAATAAAGAAATAAAAAATAATTTCGAAAAATTGAGTTTAGAAGAACATTATAAATTATATGAAGAACAAGGGCTAGAAAAAAAAGAAATTATAAAAAAAATAGCAAAAGATAAAAAAATAAATAAAAATGAAATTTATCAAAAATTTATTTAATAATAAAAAATAAAAAATCAATATTCTAAATATAAAATATTGATTTTTATTTTTTATTTTTATTTTTCTTCTTTTTGTTCTGGTTCTAGGTTGCTTATTTTATTAGCACAATCAGAACAAATTAATTTATCGTTATAAGTTAATAAATTTTCGGTATTACCACAGAAAATACAATTTGGCTCAAATTTTTTTAAAACAATGGAAGAACCACTTACATATATTTCTATTGGGTCTTTTTCAACGATATTAAATTGATTTCTAATTTCTATGGGAATAACAACTCTACCAAGTTCGTCGACTCGTCTAATAATTCCTGTTGATTTCATACAATCCATCCTCCTTAAAAGTTATATTTTTACAATCCATATGACATTAATATACCAATATTGTAATAAAAAGTCAAGATTAGAATAAGATTATTTGGGTGATAAATATGTTAAATACGATATGGCCTATTTTTATTTTAATATCTTTTTCTTATGCAATTTTTTCTGGTAATTTAGAACAATTAAATAGTAGTATTTTTGAAAGCACAAATGATGCCATTAAATTATCCATAGAATTACTAGGGACAATATGCTTGTGGAATGGAATTATGCAAGTAGCAAGTAATACAAGTATCATTGATAAATTAACAAATTTATTATGTCCTATTATAAAGCTATTATTTCCCGAAATTCGAAAAAATAAACAAATTCAGAAAGAAATTTCAATGAATATGATTGCTAATATTTTAGGATTGGGAAATGCAGCAACACCATTGGGGTTAAAGGCGATGAAATCCATGCAAGAAGAAAATGTTCAAAAAGATACTTTAAGTAATTCGATGTTAGTATTTATTGTTTTAAATACGGCTTCTATTCAAATTATACCCACTACCGTAATTGCTATTCGAAATTCTTTGGGTTCTACAAATCCAACCAAAATTGTTTTTCCCGTATGGATTGCTACCATATGTGCAGCTGTTACTCGGAATTAGTGTTGCACTTCTGATGATTAAATTTAGTAAAAAGAAATAGGAGGAATAGGTATGCAATTGATTAATTTTTTATCGAATTTGGCAATGCCACTGATTATTTTGTTAATTGTTACTTACGGACTTCTCGAAAAGAATAAAGTATTTGATGATTTTTTAGAAGGCGCAAAAGAGGGAATAGGAATGGTTGTTAATATTTTACCGACTTTGATAGGCTTGTTTGTGGCAATTGGAGCCCTAAGAAATTCTGGAATTTTAGATATGATAATTCGTTTTATTGCACCACTTTTAAATGTGATACATTTTCCAAGTGAAATTATGCCATTAGCTATGCTAAGACCTATTTCTGGAAGTGGCTCAATTGCTATTGCAACGGATATTATGAAAAATTATGGAGTAGATAATACAATCGGAATTATGGCTTCTACTATTATGGGGTCTACGGAAACTACCTTATATACAATTGCAGTATATACAAGTAGTGTAAAAATAAAAAGAACGAGGTTTGTTTTATTAGCAGCATTAGCAGCAGATGTGGTTGGAATTGTTACAAGCGTTGTAATTTGTCAAATGTTAGTGTAAAATTAATGTAGGCAAAATAAAAAATGTCTACATTATTTTTTTTG
>CANPHV010000014.1 GCA_947573965.1 uncultured Clostridium sp. | reverse complement strand
AAATAATATAATAAATTTATAAAAAAGGACTTGACAAAAATTAGATAGTCAAGTTGTGACTGAGATAAATTATAACTGGTATAATCCAATATCAATTAAAGTTTAATAACTGGGCAAATTTCTATAAAGGAGAGTTTGTTTCAAATACTATATTAAATGCTAATTCATTTGAAAAGCTGATAAAGAAAAGGTGATAAATATATGGCAATGTGGAATCCTTGGCGAGGTTGTAAAAAATGTAGTGATGGATGTTTACATTGCTATATTCATAAAGGAGATACCAAGAGAAAAATAAATACAAGTGAAATCATTAAGACAAAAGACTTTGAAAAACCAATAGAGAAATTAAAAAACGGCAATTATAAAATGAAAGCTGGAATTGTGTATTTGTGTTTTTCTACAGATTTTCTTATAAAAGAAGCGGATGAGTGGAGAAATGAATGTTGGAAAATGATGAAAGAAAGACAAGATTGTACTTTTTTGTTTTTGACAAAAAGAATGGATCGATTTATGAAATGTATTCCAGATGACTGGAATGACGGATACGATAATGTGGTTGTGTGTTGTACGATTGAAAATCAAAAAAATGCAAATGATAAATTATCGATATTTAAAGAGTTACCAATAAAACATAAATGTATTACAGCACAGCCATTATTAGAGAAAATAGATATTGAAAAATATCTTGATAATATTGAATTGGTTGTTTGTCGGTGGAGAATCTGATATAAACGCTAGAGTATTTGATTATGATTGGGCATTAGATATTAGAGAACAATGTATAAGAAAAAATGTTGATTTTGAGTTTAGACAGTGTGGAACTTATACAATAAAAGATGGAAAGAAGTATAAAATACAGACAAAAGATTTGTGCAAACAAGCAAAATTAGCAAATATTGATTATAAAAGTAAGGGAAGGTAATTAAGTTGAAAATTATTTGTCCTTTGTTATATAATCAAAATGTAATATAGTAATTTGTGGAGGAGAAAATGAAAAATATAATTATAACTGGTGGTGCTAGTGGTATAGGTCTAGCAACTGCTAAAAAATTATCAAAAGATAATAAAGTTATCATTGTTGATTATAAAGATATTAATCAAGATTTTATCCAAAATAATTTTGAGGATAGTAATATAGGGGAAAATTGTAGTGACGAATTAGTTATGATAAAAAATAGATTGTGCTGTCCAAAAGATAAAGAACCTTTAATCACACTATTAGATAAAAAAGTGGAAAGTTACAAAATGAAAATTACTTGTAAACTTTGTGAAAGCATTTATAACAAAGTAAAATAGAAAATTGCATTATCCAATATGTACAAAGATGCGATAATAATAAACTTTTATAGAAAAAAGAAAAAATCTGAAAAAGGCTAGTAGTTAAAAAATTAATTACTAGTCTTTATGTTAAAAATATAGGAAAAATTTATAAAAACTATACAAAAATAAAAAAACTAATGATATAATAAAAGCCAAAGACAAACAAAAAAGAAGGGAAAAACAATAAACATGGGAAATATAGTATTATTAGACGAATTAACAATCAACAAAATAGCAGCAGGAGAAGTAATCGAAAGACCAGCCTCTGTCGTAAAAGAAATGGTAGAAAACTCTATTGATGCAGGAGCAACCAACATAACCGTAGAAATCAAAAATGGAGGAATTTCATACATAAAAGTAACAGACAATGGAAAAGGAATTGGTCAAGACGACTTAGAAATTGCATTTGAAAGACATGCTACTAGCAAAATTAGGTCAGCAGACGACTTAGACACCGTAACTTCTATGGGATTTAGAGGAGAGGCTTTGGCTAGTATTGCAGCAATTAGTAATGTAGAAATGGTATCCAAGACACAAGAACAAGAAACGGGGTATCGTATCGTAGTAGAGGGAGGCGATATCTTAGAAAGAGAAGAAGTAGGATGCCAAACAGGAACCTCAATTACCGTTAGAAATTTGTTTTTCAATACACCAGTTAGATACAAATTTTTGAAAAAAGACTATACAGAATCTGGATATATTGAGGACGCTATCACAAGAATTGCCCTAGTTAATCCACAAATTTCTATTAAATTAATCAACACAGGAAAAACCGTTATTCAAACCAATGGAAGTGGAGACTTAAAAAGTGTCATATACAGTATTTATGGAAAAGACGTGGCAAATGGTATAGCAGAACTAAATTATCAATACGAAGATATAACCGTTTCTGGTGTCATTGGAAAGCCAGAAATAGCAAGGTCAAACCGTTCTAATCAATTGTTTTTTGTAAATAAAAGATATATTAAAGACAAAACGTTAACAGCAGCAACAGAACAAGCCTATAAAGGATTAATACCAATTGGGAAATTTGGTTTTGTTATTTTAAATATCGAAATGAACCCAGCAAAAGTGGATGTTAATGTTCATCCTGCTAAATTAGAAGTTCGTTTTGAAGAAGAAAACAAAATATTCCAAGCAATTTATCATGCCATAAAAGATACGTTGCTAAAAAATGAATTAGTAGTAAATACGTCAAATGCAAGAGAATTAAGCTTCGAAGAAAGACTAAAAAATATCAGAGAAGCTAAAAAAGAAAATACAAGCAATGGCTTATTTGGTTTTCGAAAACAAAATGAGAAAAAAATAGAGAAATATACACAAGAAGAAAGTCAAATCAAAACAAATCATGTAGAAGAAACAATAGAAATAGAACAACCAAAAGAGGAAACCAAAATAGAAATGCCAAAAGTAGGGGCGCCAATTGATACTTCTGATGTTTTAAAACAATTAAAGGAAATGAAAGAAAAAATAACAAAAGAATTAGAACAAAAGGACAACTTGCCAGTAAGTGGAATAAAAGACGTAGGAGCAGAATACCGATTGGAAATCAATAAAAATCTAGAAGAAAAGACAGACCAAGAAGAAAAAATAGAAAATGAAGAAGAACAACCAATACTAGAACAAAAGCAAGAGCAACAAGAAAATGATATCGAAAAAGAGCCAGAAGAGAAGCTAGAAGAAAACAAGGAAAATGAAATACAAGAGCCAGAAGCAAAAGAACAAAAAGAAACTTTAGAAACACCAGAAGAACCAGTGCAGGAGGAAGAAAAAGCAGAAGAAATCATCGAAAAAATAGAAGACCCAGAAGTACAAAAAGAATTCGAAGAAATCAAACAAAAAATGCAGGACTTAAATGATAATCCACAAGTAGTATCCAAAGATTTTAATGAAATGTATGCTAAGATGTTTGGAAGATTGCCAATTGAAACACAACGAGAAATCGAAGAAAAGGAAAAAGAAGAGCAACAAAAAACAAGTGCAGTCGATTTGTTAAAAGACAATATGTCTATATTTGAAGAAGACAAGCAATTTCAAAAACCAGTGTACCAATTTGTAGGGGTGGTATTCAAGACTTATATCATATTAGAAATTGATAAAGAAATGTATATATTAGACCAACACGCAGCACATGAGAGAATTATGTATGAAAAGGTCAAGAAAAATTATTATAGTGAGCAAAACAAAGACTCACAACTATTGTTGTTGCCAGATGTAATAACCTTATCACATAAAGAAATGGATATCGCAAAAGAAAATATGGCAATGTTTGAGCAAGCAGGCTTTAGTTTAGAAGAATTTGGAGAAAATACTATAAAATTAAATGGGGTGCCAACCGTTTGTGTTGACTTAAATACCAAAGAATTATTTTTAGAAACCCTAGATGAAATCAATACTGTAGCAAGAACAGCAAAACAAGAAAAAGAAGAAAAATTCATTGCAACTGTAGCATGTAAAGCAGCGGTAAAAGCGAATATGGCACTTGACCAAAAAGAAGTGGAAAGTTTGATGGACAAATTATTAGAATTACCAAATCCATTTACTTGTCCACATGGAAGACCAACAGTAATTAAAATGACCAAATATGATATTGAAAGAAAATTTGCAAGAAAATAAAAAGAAGGGACATAAGAAAAATGACATTAATTATACTAATAACAATTGCCATTTATCTACTTCTATTTGCCTGGACATGGCATAGTTTAGGTTGTATCGAAAAACCTAAAAAAGTTGGTATCCTTTTAGCAGAAATGTTAATTATGTATGTCATAACATTAGTAACATTTCAAATAGCCAAAGGTGGTATCACTTATGAAAAAATAGAAATACAAAAAAGTGTACAAAATGTCCTAGTTTCTATTTTTACTGCCATCAATGGGATGATAGTAATGCCACAAATAGGGAAGATATTAGACAAGATAAATGAGGATGAAATCCAAAAACAAGAAATTAAGAAAAAGATAATTGTTATATTAGCAATTTTTACAATTTGCCTTGCTTTTGAAGCAGGGTATATGAAAGATACACAAAAAGGAATTCTGAAAATGTATGAAGCAAGCAAACAACAAGACTAGAGCTCAACATTCCTAAATATTCCCCAATATCCCCAAATATCCCCAAACAAACCCGGAATCAGTGGGGACGATTTCCCCAAACAAACCCGGAACCAGTGGGGAAAAGAGAGGAGAGAAAAATGCAAAAAGTAATTGTAATATGTGGACCAACTGCATCAGGAAAGACAAGTTTATCCATTGAGTTGGCAAAAAAAATAAAGGGTGAAATTATATCAGCAGACTCAATGCAAATTTATAAAGAAATGGATATTGGAACAGCTAAGCCAACAGAAGAAGAAAAACAAGGAATTAAGCATTATCTTTTGGATTTTGTTTCGCCAGAAGAAAGATACAGTGTAGCCGATTATCAAAAAGAAGCCAAAAAAGCAATCGAGGAAATTTTAGCCAAAGGAAAAACGCCAATTATAGTAGGAGGAACTGGTCTTTACGTGGATAGCTTGATTTATGAAATCGAATATCCTAATATTGAGTTTGATGAAACCTATCGAAAGCAATTAGAAGAAAGAGTGGAAAAAGAAGGACTAGAGAAATTATACCAAGAAGCGGCAAAAATAGACCCATTAGCAATCGAAAAGATAAGCCAAAAGGATGAAAAAAGAATTCTTCGCATTTTAGAAATTTATCAGGCAACGGGAAAAACGAAAACCGAGCAAGAAAGGCTATCTAGGAAAAATCCAATTCCTTATGACTATCAAGTTTATGCGTTAAAGTGGGATAGGGAACTTCTATATGAAAGAATTAACAAAAGAGTGGACATTATGCTAGAACAAGGCTTGATTGAAGAAGTAGAAAGTGTTTGGAAGAAGTATGACCATTTCCCAACGGCTATGCAAGGTTTGGGTTATAAAGAAGTAGTAGAATTTTTAGAAGATAAAGTGACAAAAGAGGAAATGATAGAAAAAATAAAAATGGAGACCAGAAGATATGCGAAAAGGCAAATGACTTGGTTTCGCAAAAATAAGCAAACCATATGGCTATCAGGAGAAGCAAAAGTGGAAGATAATCTTCAAGTCATAATAAACAATTTTGAAAACGAATAAGAAGGGAAGGCAAAAAACGTTGGAAAAAGAAAATCGAAAGAAAAACGTAAAAAAAGTAAAAAAAAGAGCAACGCAAAATAAAAAAATCGTGATATATATTACGCTAATTTCTATTATGATATATGTTGCTTATGCAATCTATCTTTTAGTGAAACAACCGACCAACATTTTTACCATAGAAGAAGGGAAACTCTACCAAGAAGAAACTGACATTGGATATGTAATTCGTAAGGAAACAGTAGTTAAAGGTCAAAATTATAAAAACGGAATGAAGCAAATCAAGACAGAAGGAGAAAGAGCAGCCAAAGACGAAAATATTTTTCGATATTACAGTACGAATGAAGAGGCATTAAAACAAAAAATAGCAGATTTAGACAATAAAATACAAGAAGTAATGCTAAATGACACCAGTCTATTTAATTCAGATATGAAATTATTAGAAAACCAAATTGACGAAAAAGTAGCTGACATCAACCAAATTCAAGATAGCACGAAATTAGCAGAATATAAGAAAACCATTGGAGATTTAGTAACCAAAAAAGCACAAATTGCAGGTGACCTAAGTCCCAAAGGTTCCTACTTGAATCAATTAATAGAAGAACGAAAAGGATATGAAAGTCAACTAAACTCTGGAGCAGAATATGTCAAAGCACCAATGAGTGGCATTGTATCTTATAAGGTAGATGGATTAGAAGAAACTTTAACACCAGACAATTTTAGTGCTTTGAGCAAATCGTATTTAGAAAGTTTGGATTTAAAAACAGGAAAATTGGTAGCAACCAATGAAGAAAGTGGAAAAGTAATTGACAATTTTTCTTGTTACATTGTAACCGTTTCTTCTTCAGAAGAGGCAAAAAAGGCAGAAGTGGGAAAGAAAATAAAAATTAGGTTATCCAATAATACAGAAATACCAGCAGAAATTACGAATGTCATTAAAGAAGAAAGTGAAGAAGTCCTTCTTATTTTAAAAATAGAAAAACAAATACAAGAGTTAATTAATTATAGGAAGATTTCTTTTGATTTGATTTGGTGGGATGCTTCTGGATTAAAGGTTCCTAATCAAGCGATTGTCGAAGTAGATGATTTACATTATGTGGTCAGAAATAGAGCGCGGTTATTTGAACAAAATATTAGTAAAAATAAAAAAACAAGGGGAAAAATATTCAATCGTTCAAGCTTATTCGACAGAAGAATTAAAAGAATTGGGATTTTCAAATGAAGAAATTGTCAAATATAATAACTATAAAAAAATAGCGATTTATGATGAGGTTTTATTAAATCCAGATTTGAGCCAATTAGATTAAATATTACAAAAACATTACAAAAACATTAAAAAACAATAACATTAGCGAAAGGTATTGACATTTTTGCGAAAAAAGTAGATACTAAATAAAAATAAACAAAGGAAGTAATTTTAGGAGGTTTTTTATGTCAGGAGCATTAATGGACAAAGTATGGGGATTATTCGGAATGGATCCCGTAGAAGGAGAAGAATACGACGGAGAAGACGTATATGATTATGAAGATGAGGAAGAAGTAGAAGAAGTAGAAGATAGAAAATTATTTGGAAGAAAAAATAAAGTGGTATCTATGCCACACGCAAATGCCAATGCAATTCAAATGGTAATATCACAACCAACAACATTTGAACAAGCAGACGAAATTTGTAGTTTATTAAAAGAAAAAAAATCAATTGTTTTAAATTTAGAATATGTAAATAAAGACGTTGCTAGAAGAATAGTAGACTTTATTAGTGGTGGTGTTTATGCATTAGATGGCTATATTCAAAAAGTATCAAATTCTATCTTTTTAGTAGCACCATCAAATTATGAAATAACCAATGAAATGGCAAGAGAAGAAATGAAAAGCAAACTTTCTGTTTCATGGCTTAAAAACAACGGAATTAACTAATCCGTTTTTTCAAGGAGGAAAATATGATAACACCATTAGATATTGAAAACAAAAAATTTTCAAAACAAATGATGAATGGATATAGTGTAGAAGAAGTAGATGATTTTTTAGATGATTTAACGGCAGACTATTCAAAAAGTTATAAAGAAGCAACCGAATTGAAAGCAAAAGTAGAAGAATTAAGTAAAAGTTTAGAACATTATAAAACCATTGAAGAAACATTACAAAACACTTTAGTAATGGCACAAACAACAGCAGATGACGTAAAAAAAATTGCACAGCAACAAGCAGACCAAATTATCAATGAAGCAAAAGCAACTGCTCAAAAACAAGTAGGAGACTTAGATAACGAAATTATAGGAAAGAAAAAAGAATTAGAAGACGTAAAAAAACAATTTGATATTTATAAAGCAAAAATGGAAGCATTACTAATTTCGCAATTAGAATTATTAAAAGACATTAACAAAGAAGATGTCTAAAAAAACATAAAATACAAAAGATAAACTGTCTATGAAAAATAGATGGTTTTTTGTATTTTTAGGGGAAAAACACAAAAAATGTTACAATTTAGGAGGTATATTACAGAACTGTTAAATGTATGTTACATTTCAGTAAATACTATTGACAATATCCAAAAAAAGAATAAAATAATAGTATCAAAGAAAGGCAAGATATGAGAATAATAGGAGGAAGAGCGAAAGGAACAAAATTATATACATTAGAAGGACAAAATACAAGACCAACATTAGACCGAGTTAGAGAAGCTTTGTTCAATATTCTTCAAAATGAAATAGAAGATAGTATTTTTTTAGATTTGTTTGCAGGAAGTGGTGCATGTGGCATAGAAGCAGTAAGTCGTGGGGCTAAAAAAGCAATCCTATGCGATAAAGCAAGACCAGCCATAGAAATCATACAAAAAAATATTGAAAAAACACATACCAAAGAACAAATCGAATTATACCAAATGGATTATAAGATGGTTTTGAAAACAAAAATAAAAGAAAAACTAGACATTATTTTCATGGATGCACCCTATCACCAAACTGACTATATATGTGAAGCCATAAAAATACTCATCGAAAATAAATTGATAGGGGAAGACAGTATCATAATTATCGAAACCGACCAAGAAAAAAGAGTGAAAGAACAGATAGAAGGACTAGAAATAGAAATCATAGATGAAAGAAAATACGGAAGAGCACATCTTATCTTCTTGAAAACCAAAAGAAAGGGGTAAACTATGGAAATATTCACAATATTAGAAACATTAGAAGAATTATTAGAAACGAGTAGAAATCTACCATTTTCTTCAAAAAGTGTAGTAGATAAGGAGGAAATGTTAGACTTAATCAAAGAAATCAGAATTAAGTTACCAGACGAATTAAAACAAGCAAAATGGGTAAAAGAAGAAAGACAACGTATTTTAGTAGAAGCCCAAAAAGAGGCAGATGGAATTGTGAAAGAAGCAGAAAATAGAATTATAGCAATGGTAGATGAGCACGAAATTACCAGAAAAGCATATGACCAGAAAACAGAAATTATAGAAACCGCAAACGAAATGTCAAGAGAAATTTCAAAAGGCACAAAAGAATATGCAGACACATTATTATTAAATACAGAAGAAGTCTTAAACAACACCTTAGAAAAATTAGAAAATAATATGTCAGAAGCATTGCATTTGATGCAGTTATCATTAGAAGATACGATCAAAACGATACAAACAAGTAGAAAAGAATTGAAATAGTGCAATGGGGACGTTTCCTTTTGCACATTTTTGTGCATTTGGGACATATCTCTAATTTTAGAAAATCATATCATTTCTTAAAAAAATGATAAATTTTCAAAAATGCTCGTTCAAGCTGATTTTCTAAGAAATTCTAAATTCATAATAGGGCACCCTTCCACTTAGGAAGTGAACTCTTTCCCTATTATGAATTAAGAATTTCTAGCAAAATCACTTTCAATGCGCTTTTTTCAAATTTATGATTTTTTAAGAAATCCTTTAATTTGGAGAAAAGAAGATATGTCCCAAATGCACAAAAATGTGCAAAAGGAAACGTCCCCATTGCACACAAAAAGGATGGTGCAAGAAATGGCAAAAAAAAGAAGATATAAAAAGAAAAAAAGTACAGCTTCAAAAGCGGATGTAACAGTTGTAGTATTGATTATTATAAGTATTTTATTAGCGGTATTAATTTATACAAAATCAGGTGTAGTAGGTGCCAAACTAAATGAAATATTAGGAGGGATGTTTGGTGTAGTACAATATGTGTTACCAATTGGAATTTTTGTAATAGCTATTAAATTGGCTTCTGAAGGTACAGAAGAGTTAAATCCTAAGTTGTTGCAATATGGCATTTTATTGGTTAGTTTATGTATTGTATTTAGTGTATTCCAAGTTTCTTCGGGAGAATTACAAAACAATAAAGAATTATCAGAAGTGGTAAAAGATGCTTATCTTTTAGGTTCTCAAAGTAAAGGCGGAGGTGCTATTGGCTCTTGTGGGGCAGTGCCACTAACGAATTTATTAGGAAATATCGGTGCGATTATTCTTTGTTTAGGAATTGCTTTTGTATTAGTAGTATTTACATTTGGCATTAATATGGCAGAAATTATTAATGGTATGGTAGAAAGAGCAGAAGAAAGTAAAGAAACAAGACTAGCTCATAGAGAGGAACTTCGTAAGGAAAGAGAAAAAGAAGAAGTAGAAACACCAGCAGAACGTAGAAAAAGACAAAAAGAAGAAAAAATGGCACAAAGGGAATTAGCAAAACAAGAAAAAGAGGCTATGGATGAACAAATTAAAATTAATTTTGGTGGAAGATTTGTGGATTGCAACGAAGAGACGATGGGATTAAAGAAGTATGACCACAGTGAAGATGACTTAGAACCCCTAACCAAGCAATCTAAATTAAAAGCAAAACAAGAAAAAAGAAAAATGCAAGTACCAGAGATAGATGACGACATCGCAGAAGAAGCACCAGAAATGCAACCAGACGTAATTGAAAGCAATCTATTCAAAGATGTTGAAGAACAAAAAGAGGATAAAACAAAAGCAGTGCTTCAATTAGAACATGCTATGACAGTAGAAGACGATGAACATTATGAATTTCCACCACTAGAAATTTTAGGAAAGCCAAGTAAAAAATCGTTAAAAGGTGGTGCTAAAGCTTTAACAGATACAGCAGCTAAATTACAAAAAACCTTACATAGTTTTGGTGTATCTGCTAAAGTAGAAAATGTTTCAGTAGGACCAGCGATTACAAGATATGAATTAAAACCAGCAGAGGGAGTACGTGTTAGTAAGATAGCAAACTTAGCAGATGACATTGCTCTTAATTTAGCGGCAGAGACCATTCGAATTGAAGCACCAATACCAGGAAAACAAGCCGTTGGAATTGAGGTGCCAAACAATGAAAGAGAGGCAGTACATTTAAGAGAAGTGTTAGATAGTGATGTCTTTAGAGATAACGAATCAAAGTTAGCCATTGCTTTAGGAAAAGACGTAGCAGGAAATGTACAATTAGCGGATATTGCTAAAATGCCACACGTTCTAATAGCCGGTTCTACCGGTTCTGGAAAGAGTGTATGTATTAATACAATAATCACAAGTATTATCTATCATGCCAAACCAAGTGAAGTAAAATTTGTTATGGTAGACCCAAAAGTAGTTGAATTATCAGTCTATAATGGAATACCTCATCTGTTAATTCCAGTTGTAACCGACCCAAGAAAAGCAGCAGGAGCCCTAGCATGGGCAGTACAAGAAATGGACAATCGATATAATTTATTTGCAGAAAAAGGAGTAAGAGACTTAAAAGGATATAACAAAGCTATTGAAAAAGAAGAAGGATTAGGACAATTACCACAAATCGTTATCATTGTAGACGAGTTAGCAGATTTAATGATGGTAGCCAAAAACGACGTAGAAGATGCTATTTGTCGATTAGCCCAAAAAGCGAGAGCAGCAGGAATGCACTTAGTAATTGCAACCCAAAGACCATCTGTTGACGTTATCACAGGACTAATCAAAGCCAATGTACCATCTCGAGTTGCATTTGCCGTATCATCACAAGTTGACTCAAGAACCATTTTGGATAGTGTAGGGGCAGAAAAATTATTAGGAAAAGGAGATATGCTATATTTCCCTGCTGGTGCACCAAAACCATCCAGAGTGCAAGGAGCTTTTGTAACAGACGATGAAGTAGAAAAAATAGTAGACTTTGTCAAATCAAACGGAACAGCAACATATAGTGAAGATATCCTAGAAAGCATCGAAAATAGCAACAAAACAGACAAAGAAATAGCAGCAGAAAGCACAGAAGACGATGACACAGACCCATTTTTAATGGAAGCCATTCAAACCGTAGTCGAAACAGGACAAGCATCTACCTCCTTTATTCAAAGAAGATTTAAAGTAGGTTATGCAAGAGCAGGAAGAATTATCGACCAAATGGAAGAAAGAGGCGTAATTTCTGGATACCAAGGAAGCAAACCAAGAGAAGTACTTATGACAAAAGAAAGATGGGCAGAATTGCAAATGGGAACAAGTGAAGAGGCGCAAGAAGGGATTTAGGGACGTTCCTTAAAATCCCTGTTTGAAAGGAGAAACATTTTGCAAAAGAAAACCGATAAGTTTTTAGATAAAATTGTAAAAAAAGATTACAATAATGAATTGGAAAAAGTCTTAGAAAAGAAGGCATTTGATGAAAATACCAAAAGCCTTCTTCTTAACATATTATACAAAATTGAAACAGCTTATCAGGACTATGAAAAAGTAAAACCAGAAGTGGAAGAAAAAGAAGATTTCATCCAATTTATTATTGATACGATAAAGAATCATTGTGAAGACATTAAAATTATCAAACTAAATTCAAAAGAAAGCGAAATGTTAGGAACGAAAACATTTTTAGTAGAAAAAAACAAAAAGCGAATTATAAGTTATCCAATGGAACGAAAAGTCTTATATTGTATTGCGAAAATCAGCAAACAAGAAAAAATCATAAAAGACAAGTACCCGATTATCAATAAAACACTAACAGACTTAATTAATGTCGGAAACTGTATTAGTACTGTAGAGCCAATGCGTGATTTTAATGGTTATTCTTGGACAACGCTTCCAGAAGAAATCGAAAGCATCTATCACAATTTAATCTATCAAAATATTAGAATATTGGTAGGAGAGCAATTTTTAAATCATTGGATAAAAAATAGTGAATCTATTATCGATTATATGGAAGATTTTAAAGAAAAATTAGAAGAGCAGTATGGCGAAAAATTGGGAGAAGAAGTATTAGTAGCTTTAAATGAAATATCTGTTTTACTGGCCTTTCGATATAATCCTAAATTGAAAAACACATTGCAAAAAGAAAAGTTAAATGTTGAAAGAAAATTAGAAATGCTTGCCAATAATCAACAGTTTGTACAAGGGATGACACAAGAAAAACGAAAATTAACGAAAGAAATCAAGACAATGGACGAGACATTAAATAATAAAGATTTATTACAAGCAGAATATGAAAAAAGAAATGAATTTTTACCTTTGCAAGAAAAAATTTTCAGTAGCAGAATTTTGTCTCAGATGATGGCAAAAGAAAGAGAAGAAAAATTAAAAAGATTAGAGAAGGTAAATCATTTGCTAAATCCCCAAAACTTTTTAGCTTTCAAAAAAGACCTAGAAAATAAAGAAAAGTATTTGAAGTTATTAAGTACAGAGGACATAGATACTACAATAAAAGAGTTAGTACAGGAATTTCAAGAAAAATTTTTAAATTGTTATCAAGCCAAAATAGAAAAAGCAGAAACCAAACAAGAAGTCATGAAATTAATCTATGAAATTCGATATTACAATTTATTGCCAGTAAGCGACAATGAACAAATTTATCAAATGCAAGAGATAGAAGAACAACGAGAAAAAGTAGAAAGACAGCTGCTAGCTAAAGCACAGGAAGTAAAATTGATAGATATGTTTTCCAAAGCGAAGGAAATCGATTATGCTATTTTAAAAAATCTATTTCGTGTGCGTGTGATTAACTTAGAAAACTTATTCATCAAAGTAACCAAAGAAAAAGAAGCCAATAGTATTCAATTATTTGATGGAGAAGCTTTTGAAGAGAAAATACCAATCGAAAAGTTAGACGATAAGAAAGAAACGCTATTTAAAGTAAACAAAAAAATGAAAATCGTTAACTTGTAGATAAGAGGTTAGAAAGGAAGGATGAAAAGATGAAAATCACATTTTTAGGGGCAACCAAAACCGTTACAGGGTCTAACTTTTTAGTAGAAGCCTGCGGAAAAAAATTTTTAGTAGATTGTGGAATGTGGCAGGGTAAAGCAGAGTATGAAGCGCAAAATGCACAAGAATTTGAATTCAATCCAACAGAAATTGACTTTATGCTATTGACGCATGCACATATAGACCACTCAGGAAGAATACCAAAATTGTATAACGAAGGCTTCCGAAATAAAGTCTATGCCCATAAAGCAACCTGTGACCTATGTGCCTTAATGTTGCCAGACAGTGGACATATTCAAGAAATGGAAAATGAGTGGAAAAATAAAAAGAGAAAAAGAAAAGGCGAAAAAGAAGTCCCACCATTATATACAGCAGAAGAAGCAGCAAGGTCATTAGAAATATTTGAGCCAGTTCAATATGACGAAATTATCGAAATCACAGAAGATATCCATGTTCGATTTAATGATGCTGGCCATATGCTAGGCTCTAGTGTAATTGAATTATGGACAAAAGAAGACGGAAAAGAAACTAAAACCGTATTTACAGGAGACTTAGGAAACAATGATATTCCACTATTAGACTCTCCAACCATGATAGAAAGAGCCGATTATTTAGTCATGGAATCCACCTATGGAAGCCGATTGCACCTAAGAAATGACGAAAAAGCAGAATTGTTTTTAAACATAGTATCAGAAACCTTAGACAATGGAGGAAGTGTAATTATCCCATCCTTTGCTGTACGGAAGAACACAAGAAATCTTATATGAAATTAACAAACTAAAAGAAGTAAAAGACGACGACGAATTTAGAAGAAAATACAAAACCTTAATGAAATCTAACGTATTTGTCGACAGCCCGTTAGCTATTTCAGCTACAGAAGTATTTAGAGAAAATACCAATCTATTTGAAGAACAAATACAAGAAGAAATCATGAGAGGAGACAATCCACTTGAATTTCCAGGGCTAAAATTCACCCAAACTGCAGACGAGTCAAAGGCACTAAATGAGGACGATACACCAAGTATCATCATATCAGCCAGTGGAATGTGTGAAGTAGGAAGAATTAAACACCACTTAAAGCACAACTTGTGGAACCCAAAATCAACCATACTATTTGTTGGATACCAAGCCGTAGGAACTTTAGGGCACAACATTGTAAATGGAGCTAAAACCGTAAAAATATTTGGAGAAGAAATTGCTGTCAACGCAAGAATTGAATATATCGAAGGCTATTCAGGACATGCGGACCAAGAAGGTTTAATGAATTTCATTTATTCCTTTATTCACAAGCCAAAACATATCTTCTTAGTACATGGAGAAGCAGAAGCACAAAACACACTAGAAGAAAAAATACAACAAGACGCAGGTATCCCAGTAACCATCCCAGAATTTGGAGAAACTTATGAAATCGGAGCCGTAGAAGAACAGGCAAGTGCTGGAAAAGTAGAAATGACAAACAAAATAGAAAGAAGAATTACAACAACCATTAGACGAGAAGTAATCGATCGTTTAGAAAAATTAAAAGAAGAACTAAAAGACATGGACGCTTATGTAAGACAAGACATAGACGATGACAAACTAAAAGATGAAGATATCTTTAGAATTAATGAAAAAATAAAAGATTTAGAAAAACAAATCATAAATGTAATCGAAGGCTAATCTAATTTGTTTCTGGGGTCTTCTGGGGTCTTTTTGGGACTTTTTGGGACAGTCCCAAAGTGGACATTTGGGACTTTCTGGGACAGGCACAACTTGCCCATTTATGAATAAGATAAATAGGACCAGTTTTCACTAAATTTATGGTGATAGAAAAGGAGAAAAAGATGGAAAATAAGTATTTTAATGAAGCGATGATAGGAAATAAGAATATGTTAGCAACTTTTACAGGGAAAGGAGAGTTGCAAAGGGTCTATTTTCCAAGCAAAGATAATAGGCAGTATTTGGATTATTTCCACACTGGCGTGAAAATTAATTATTCGGATTTAATTTATTTACACGATGATATCAATAATGTCTACAAGCAGTATTATGATACAGATACGAATATTTTGAATACAGAAATTGTGAATACTTATTTTAATTTGAAAATTCTTCAGACTGATTTTGTGATGATGAAAGAAAATGTGTTAGTGAAAAAATATATTTTCTTAAATGAGGGAAAAATTGACCTAAATACTAGCTTTTATATTCACTCCCAATTGTTATCGGACTACAATAATCATGTGAGTTGTAAGATAATTGATGGAGGAATGATGCAATATGCCCACGATTTCACGTTTGCTACGTTTGCCAAAGGGCATAAGCTTTCGAGACACCAAATTAATGGTAGCAAAGAAACGATTAAAAGAGGCGAAATTTACGATAAAGATTACATAGGAATGTCAAGTGATACAAGTATTTGCTATGATTTAGGTACGATAAAACCACAAGAAAAAAAGGTGTTAGAAATAGCAATTGTAGTTGGAGAAAATAAAAATATCTCTGCCATTGAAAACGAGATTGAAAGGATTAAGAAGATTGACTTAAATAAGGAATATACTGACACCAAAGCTTATTGGAGAAAATATGTAAAAGTGCATAATGGTTTGAATTTGAAGGAGCCGTCCAATAGTTATGAAGAAAGAATTTATGATATTTATAAGAGAAGTATTTTATTATTTCCACTTTTGACCAATAACGAAACTGGTGGAATTATTGCCTCAGCAGAAGTGGATGAGAATTTCACACAATGTGGAAGATATGCTTATTGTTGGACACGTGACGCAGTCTTTATGACAAAAGCGTTAGATATTTTGAAAATGGAAAAGGAAACCGAGAAATTTTATAAAATCTTCTGTAAAAAGACGCAAAGCAGAAACGGTATGTGGGAGCAAAGATTTTTTACAGATGGAAAATTAGCACCAGCATGGGGCTATCAAATAGATGAAACTGCTAGTGTTGTCTATGGTGTCTATGAACATTATCAATATACAAAATCAGAAAAGTTTTTGAAAGACAATCTATCTATGTGTGAAAAGGCAGTGGATTTCTTGAAGCGCTATGTAAAAGACTGGCTACAAATAGAGGGAAAAGAGGAACACGATAAAGATAGGGTACAAGAAGAAATTGAAATGGCTGTAAATCATCAAGGACACAAATATCATGTGAGTTATGACCTTTGGGAAATGTGTGAAGGAATTCACTTGTATTCATTGGCGAGCATTTATGCAGCATTTGAGTGTATTATGAGAATTTATAGAGCGTTAGGGGATAAAACGTCAGACTTTGAAAACAATAGACTGAAAGACGAAAAAATCGTAAAAAGTGAGCGAGAATTAGAAAAATTACAAACAGAAATCAAAAAATATATCAACCAAAATATGTATGACGAAGAAAAGAAAACTTACTTGAGGAACACAGAAGATGAAAAGATGGATATTAGTATGATAGGAGCTGTTACACCATTTAATGTATTCAGGCCAAAGGAAAAGAAAATAGTAAACACCGTAGAAAGAATGAACTTATCACTAAGAACCTATACAGGAGGCTATCAAAGATTTGAAGGAGACCATTACAGAAATGGAAATCCATGGCCAATTGCAAATCTTTGGATGACCTTATACTACTTGGAAACAGGAGAAAAGAAAAAAGCCAAGGAAACTTTTGACTTTGTTGTAAAAACAGCAGGAAAGCATAGCTTTTTAGGGGAGCAAGTAGACAACAGTACATTGCAACCGAATTGGGTACTAGGACTTGGTTGGTCTCATGCAATGTTTATAATAGTATTAGAAAAATTATATGGATAGCATTATGGGATGGGTCATTTTGGGACAGGCACCAAGTGACCATTTTGGATTTTTGGGGACAGGTACAACTTGTCCTTTTTTGTTTGTATGAGAGAATTTTTTGATTAGATAATGATGATAAAATTTTGTTAAAAAATTATAAATCAGTAAAAATGTAAAAAAATGTAAAAAAAGTATAGACAAATCATAAAAAATGTGTTATTCTATTATTAGTGATACTTAGATTGAGTGAGAGAAAAAGGAAGGAGGGTAGATAGATTGCCGAGACAACCTAGAAGGAAAAGTCTAAGTAATGTATATCACTGTATGCTACGAGGAGTTAATAAGCAAGATATTTTTTTCGAAGATAAAGATTATTTAGAGTTTCAAAATATCATTCAAAAAACAAAGAAAAATTATTTATATCAATTATATTCTTATGTTCTAATGCCAAATCATATTCATTTAGAAATCAAAGACGAAAATAAAGAATTATCTCAAATTATTCATAGTATAGCTACAAGCTATGCCATTTATTTCAATAAAAAGTATAAAAGAAAGGGACATTTATTTGAAAATAGATTTTTAAGTAAAAATGTTGAAAATACATTTTATATGCTGAATTTAGTTAGATATATCCATCAAAATCCAGTAAAAGCGAGCATTTGTCAGATGGAGCAATACAAATGGAGCAGTTACTTTGACTATTTCGAAAATATCCCCACAAAAGAGAAAGAAAAAATTACAGATACAGAAGAAGTATTTAACATGTTTTTATCAAGTAAAGAACAATCTAAAGAAAAATTTTTAGAGTTTAATCAACAAATTTTTAAATTTCATAAAAGCGCAGATTTATTAGAATACGAAATGAAAAGCAAATTAACGGATGAAGAAGTGATTTATTTTATTAAAGAAGAATTAGGAATTTATAACATTCAAGAAATACAAAGATGTGATAAAGATAGGAGAAATGAAATAATAAGAAAAATAAAAAAAATTGAAGGCATAACCCAAAAGCAAATTAGCAGAATACTAGGACTTAACATTAAATTAGTAAGAAGAGCTTAATAGTAGGGACAGGAGCTTATACCCAAAATGGTTAAGAAGCACCTGTCCTAATCTTTTTTTGCGAATGGGCAAGTTGTGCCTGTCCCAGAAAGACCCAAATGGGCACTTGGTGCCTGTCCCAAAAAGACCCAAAAAAGACCTACAAAAAAGCAAAAAAAGTACTTGCAAAGTATTTCTTTTTGGTATAGAATTGAATTGTCTAAAAATTTAATTTTAGGCAATAATATTAATATAATATTAAAAAGGAAAAAGGAGGAACATGTTATGTCAGTGAAAATTGGAATTAATGGATTTGGAAGAATTGGAAACTTATCTTTCCAAGCAGCTTTAAAGAGAGAGGAAGTAGAGGTTGTAGCGATTAACGACCCATTTATTACTGCAGATTATATGGCGTATATGACTAAATATGATACGGTTCATGGAAAGTTTGATGGTACAGTAGAGGGAAAAGAGAATGTATTAACTGTAAATGGAAAAGATATTAAGGTGTTTAACGAAATGGATCCACACAATATCCCTTGGGGAGAGTTAGGTGTTGATTATGTGTTAGAGTGTTCAGGTGTGTTTACTACTCTTGAAAAAGCACAAGCTCATATTGATGCAGGGGCTAAGAAAGTAATTATTAGTGCACCTTCTAAAGATGCTCCAATGTTTGTTATGGGGGTTAACCACACAGAGTATGACCCAAGTATGAATATTGTGTCTAATGCATCTTGTACAACAAACTGTTTAGCTCCACTTGCGAAAGTTATTAATGATAATTTTGGAATTAAAGATGGTTTGATGACAACTGTTCATGCTATGACAGCTACACAAAAAACAGTGGATGGTGCATCTAAAAAGGATTGGAGAGGCGGTAGAGCAGCAGCAGCTAATATTATACCTTCTTCAACAGGAGCAGCAAAGGCTGTTGGAAAGGTTATTCCAACGCTAAATGGAAAATTAACAGGTATGGCTTTTAGAGTGCCAACTGCAGATGTTTCTGTTGTTGATTTAACCTGTAATTTAGAAAAACCAGCAACTTATGAAGAAATTTGTAGTGCTATGAAAAAGGCATCTGAAAATGAAATGAAGGGAATTGTAGAATATGTAACAGACCCAGTTGTTTCTTCAGATTTTACAACAGATCCACATACTTCTATTTTTGATAGTACAGCAGGTATCATGCTTACAGATACTTTCGTAAAATTGGTTGCTTGGTATGATAATGAGTGGGGATATTCAAATAAATTAGTAGATTTAGCTTGCTATATTGCAAATAAAGGCTAATTCAAACAATAGAACTAAGAAAGCTAAGAGTTTTGATGAAAAGCAAAATTCTTGGCTTTTTTATATTGTAGGAAAGTCCTCCTAGTAGGAGGGCTTTCTGTACAAGATAATTATTATAGTCTAAATACTTATATTTTATTGCAAAGTAACGAAAAATCTAAAATAAAAAAATTCAAGTCGATAAATACAAAAATGAATAATCATCAAAAGTAAACCTATTAATACATAGTGACACCATTCAAGATGTCTGATAAGATGTAAGCAAAAGAATGAGAGGAGGCAAAAAATAAAAGACAAAACTAGGAAGCCCAAAAATGGAAAAGTGTGGAAACATGAGTTGAAAAGTAAAAAAGAGAGGGGAAAGAAATGGTACAAGAAAAGAAAGACAAAAATAAAGAAGAAAACAAAAGAGACATAAAAATAGTAGTAATCTTCTTAATAGCAATTATAATTAGCATAATAATTGGAAATATTAGGGCAATTGATAAAATGACTCCAGAAGAAAAAACAGTGGCAATTGCTTTGCGTGATGTTTTAGAGGAACATCCCAAGATAAAAATGCCTACCATAAAGCAAGCATGGAATAATAAAGAAAAAGAAGTGGTTCTTTTTCTAAATACTGCGGATCTTGGCGACTTTTATTGGTGTATGAAATTTTCAGATGCCAAACAAAAATATGAAACACAATGTGTTTCACTAGACCCAATTACTGAATATACAGTAGTAGTAGATTTTAGTAACACAAATGTAACGTCTAATGAGGCATCACTAGTCAGAAAAATGATGGTTGCTACTTTCAATAGAATTATGAAAAATGAAAATGAAATAAATATTGCAAGCGTAAACAAAATAGACAAAATGATAGATGAAAACAAACTTTATAAAATAGAAAGATAGGAGGGGAGGAAATGAAAGAAAACAATAAAATGATACTCATTATAAGCATAGTTGCTATTATTGTTTTAGCTATAATTGGTTACTTCATTTTTGATAATTATTACAATGCAGACGAAAGAGCAGTACAAAAAGCAAGAGAAAGAGCCTTTGAAGCAGAAAGAACATATCAACACGTAAAAAGTAATTATGAACAAACCAAAAGAGATATTGATAATTATAAAAAAGAACGTGACAGAATTAACAGAGCAAAATGAATTAAAAATACAAACTAGATTACAATAAATTGAAAAGGAATAAAAGAAAGGGGATTAAAAGAAATGGAAGAAAAAAAGAAAAAATCAAAACGAACTATAATTATAGTAATAGTGAGTATTCTAATCATAATGGGAGGAATTGCAGGAACAATTGCATACTTAAATTCTCCAAGTTATAAATATAAACAAGCAAGCAAACTTGAACAAGCAGAACAATTTGAAGAGGCTTTAGCAAAATATAAAGAAATCGAAGGATACGAAAATGCAAAAGAAAAAATAAAAGCATTAACAAGAAAGATTTTGCATTTAGATGAAGTAGTTGAGTTGATAAATCAAAAAGTTTTATATTATAACGGAGGAGACGACATAACTTTATGCCAAATTACTTTTACAGAGAAAGAAGCCACAATAGAAAAAGTTAAATTTAATGGAAATGGACAACAAAAAGTATCAACCAATGTTTATAATTGGGATTTAGACACAGAAAAAATAATAGTAAATAACGAATTAACAATTCCTTATAAAGTAGAAAATGGAAACATAACCTTTGAACATGGAAAATATTTTACAACCGAAAAAGTAATTGAGGGAATACAGGGATATTGGAAACTAAGAAAAACAACATATGTATTAGGAAAATTTATAACAAGCGAAAATAACATATATATCAATGGGGATAAAATAACAGCTCAAAATGCTACTAAGGCTGCTTATGGTAACGCAGATTATTATTACAATGAACCAGAAGAAAAACCATATTCTCTAGAGATAGGAAGTATAAAAGCTACCAATGGAGACGGAACTATAAGTGGTACTTTTATGGGATTTAATTTTAATATTATAGAAAATCAAATAAAAGTTTTACATTATGATAAAGTAATGGAAAGAGCAGAAAGTTTGCCAAATGTAAATAGTTATGTTTTTTAAATATAATTAAAAAAACCCTTGCAAAATGCAGTCAAAATTTGTTATAATATTAAAGATAAAAAAGAAAAAACAAAAAGAAGGGAAGGGAAATAAAAATGAAAAAAACATTAAGAAAAACAAACATAAGAACAAAAGCAAGCGTTTTCTTAATCGTTGTTTTATTTTTATTTTCATTATAAATAAGGATAAGTGTTCCTTATTTTTTTTGTGATTTTTTACTAAAATGAGGAGGTAACCATGAAGGAATATAACAAAAAAATCGTATTAGAAGATGGAGAAGAATACTATGGATATGGGTTTGGAGCAGACAAAGAGGCAGTATGTGAAATCGTATTCAACACTTCAATGGCAGGCTATCAAGAAATCGTATCAGACCCATCCTATACCTATCAAATGGTAGTGATGACCTATCCATTAATCGGAAACTATGGAATTACAGACGATGACTATGAAACCAGACAACCAACCATAGGAGGAATGATAGTAAGAGAATACAACGACCTACCAAGTAACTTTCGATACACCAAAACACTATCTGAATACTTAGAAGAAAATGATATACCAGGAATTGCAGGAATTGATACTAGAAAATTAACAAGAAGTATCCGAGAAAAAGGAAGCCGAAAAGTAATCATAACAGACAGTAGCACGAGCAAGCAAAAGGCATTAAAGAAGTTGAAAGAAACAGAAATACCAAGAGACGCCGTAGCAAAGGTAAGTTGTAAGAAAAAATGGTATTCCAGAACAGCCAATCACAAATATAATGTAGTAGCAGTTGACTGTGGTATCAAATTAAATATCGTAAGAAGTCTAAATAAAAGAGGTTGCAATGTAACAGTAGTTCCTTATAATACAACAGCAAAGGAAATTATGGAATTAAAACCAGATGGGGTATTTTTATCCAATGGACCAGGAGACCCAGAAGACGTAAAAGAAGTTATTAAACTTGTAAAAGAATTGAAAGGGAAATATCCTATTTTTGGAATTTGTTTAGGACACCAGATGATAAGTTTAGCTTATGGAGCTAAAACCTATAAACTAAAATTTGGACATAGAGGAGGCAATCATCCTGTCTTAAATTTAGAAAATGACAAAATAGAAATCACAAGCCAAAATCATAGTTATGCCGTAGATGAAAAATCATTGAAAAAAACCGATTTAACAGTAACCCATAAGAATATTTTAGATGATACCATCGAAGGGGTTGGGTGTAAAAAAGATAAAGTCTTTAGTGTACAATATCATCCAGAAAGTGCACCAGGACCACAAGATAGTGGATACCTATTTGACAAATTTATTGAAATGTTAAAGAAGTAAAACGACAAAGAAAGACCAACTATAAAAAGTCAAGCATTTTTTGAAAAAATTGAAAAAATTTTCAAGATAAAAATATACATCATAAATAAGCGATTTTCAATATATAAAAATCACTGGTAAATATTATAAAGAAAAAACAAAAGGCTATTGTTTTGGTATTTCATAAGGTTTGTCATTTTTCAAAACAGCATAAATAATATTACACATTTTCCTTGCAACTGCACCAATACAAGTCTTATGATGTTTACCTTCAGCACGTTTCTTTTGATAATAATCCTTTAAAATAGGATCAGTATTAGAAGCAACTAATGCAGCTTGAAATAGAGCCTTTC
>CANPHV010000013.1 GCA_947573965.1 uncultured Clostridium sp. | reverse complement strand
TTATACTCGGCTTTTAAGGATTTTTTCACTTTTCAAAAAAATGTCGGGTAATAAGCAATTTATGTATAGTTGGTGTTAATATAATATCCTATTTTTTCCCCCTTGTCAATTCCAAAAAGGTGACTTTCATACAATAAAAAAGCTACTCTATTAGATTTTTATTTTCTAATAAAGTAGTTTTTTCTTTTTATTCTCTTATTATGCTCTTGGATGAGCCTTTCTATAAACATTTTTCAAACCTTCATCTTGAAATTGCATATATACTTGTGTTGAAGAAATATCTGAATGCCCAAGCATTGTTTGAATAGCCTTTAAGTCTGCTCCATTTTGTAAAAGATGTGTCGCAAAAGAATGTCTTAAAACATGTGGTGTAATATCCTTAGTGATGTGAGCTTGTTCTTTGTAAAATTTAATAATTTTCCAAAAACCTTGTCTTGTTAATCTGCTACCATTAATATTAACAAATAAAGCTTCTTCCCCTTCTGTTTTAACTAATATGTCTCTTGCTTCTTCTACATATTCTTTCAATGCATTTAATGACATATTTCCTAATGGAATATTACGTTGTTTATTACCTGTTTTACAAATAACATATCCTTCTTCTAGGTTAACATCTTCCATATTTAAAGAAATCATTTCTGTTACTCTCATTCCTGTTGCATAGGCAAATTCAAGCATAGCTTTATCACGAATTCCTTTTAAATCAACATCTTTTGGTTGGTCTAATAATAATTCTACTTCTTTTGCTGTTAATACACTAGGAATTCTTTTTTCTATTTTTGGTGATTGTATATTTTCTGTTGGGTCTATCTTTATTTTCTTATTCTTCAATACAAATTGATAGAAAGAACGAATTGATGCAATTCCTCTAGAGATACTAGATGCTTTCTTTCCATTTTCTTGTAGTTCTCTGATATAATCTTTGATATCATCTTCTTTTACTTTGTTGTAATGAAGTTCACAAGCTTCTAAATAATTCCTAAATTGTTTTAAATCTCTTTTATAAGATTGTAATGTGTTATCTGATAATTTCTTATCATTTTCTAAAAAGTCAAAAAAATGCTTTAACTGTCTTTCCATTTGTTTCCCCTACCTCTTATTCTAATTTAATTTTTCATTAACATAAATTACTTTATATGTTATATCAAACATTTTGAAAATTGTAAATAGATTTTGCAATATTTTTTAAAAATATTTTATTAATCCTTTCAAAATGTTGGTAGATAGAAAGATTTCAACTACGGATGCTAGCATTAAAACCAATAACATCAAGAAAGAAAAAACAGTATGTCTTACTACTTCTATCTTTATATTTTCTTTATTTCTATCTTTAATGATCGATTTATATAGTTTGAACCCACTAACAGCTAAAGCTAACATTGCTGGTATAAACAAAATATTTTGTAATAATAGCAAAATCAAAACAAACCATAAGCCTTGTGGTAATCCCATTATCGTAACACAAACAGCGATGGTATATCCCAAACAAAACCCTCGATATAATACAATTCCAAAAACCACAGGAAGCCCTATCACTGTTGTTCCAAAAAACCACAAAACTATGGCAAGTATTATATTTTGTCCCATACTATTTTTTAATAAAGCCATGGAATTTATTGTTTCCATACTTCTCATTTTTTCAGTAAATGTATTAAAATATTCTGTAATTTCTGTCTTTTGTCCTTCTTGTATGTGATTAATAAAAAGAACACCTAAAAATATTCCTATGACAAATAGCAAAGCTACTATCATATATTCCTTTTTGTTATTCTTAACATGTTCTTTTAACATTTCTAACAATTTTATTCGTTTGTCTCTCTTCATCTTTTTTCTCCTTATCTTTATACACCATCTATATGCCAATAAGGACTTTTTTAGAACAAAAGCTGAAGAAACAAATTTAAGCTTTAACACTTCCGTAATTTCCGCCTCCACCTGAGTGGATTTTCATTTTTCCTTCTCTTGCGTTTACGATATGATTTGCTATTTTTTCGCCCACCACTGCTTCGATATCATCTTTAGAAAGCTTATGCAAAATATTCATTTCTGTCTCAAACGTGTTTAATAGTTTTTCTATGGTCTTTCCTCCTACTCCTGGAATAAATCCAAGTGGAACTTGATAAATATATGGAGGTCTATTTTTAGGACTTTTGGTTTCTTTTTTATCTTTGATTAATTCAATTCTATCAAAAACACCAAAAGTTACATTTTTTCCACCACATTTTGGGCAATTTTCTACTGGTTCTTTAGTTTCAATGGCTTCTTCACAGTCGTCACAATAGGTTCTGTGATATTTTCCAAGTTTTGGGTCTAAGCCATAATTTGCTAATACTTTTCGTCCACCTTCCCTTTTTAATGCCATTACAATTTCTTTAAATGAAATGTCTTCTACTTGCATTTTATTATATTCTCTTGCAATTTTAGGCAAAGAGTGTGCATCTGAATTAGTTACAAATGTTTTATTTTCTAGTTCTGCTATGGTATCTGCTAAATAGGTATCAGAACTTAGTCCTAATTCAATGGCAAATATTTTATCAAATTTTTCTTGAAAGATATTTTTTAGTCTATCTGTACAATTCCCATAATAACTCTTGTGTGGTGTAAAAACATGGGCTGGAATTAAAATACCATGATACCTCTCTACCATATCAATTAAATCATAGCCTGATAAATCGGAACGTTGTGTACTTAATGTGATATTTTTCAAGTGATGGCTTAATTCGTTAGAAAATCCTTTGATGTCTTTTAGATGAGGAAAGAAACATACATTATGGGCACTTCCACACTTTCCATTTCTTCCTTTTTCTGAGGTTTCTACTTCACTTCCCAACAAAATACATACTTTGTCTTTATAAATAATACCTCCATCTTCTAATTCATAGGCATCTCCTGTTGTTAAAAACTTTTCTATATCTTCTATTACATATGGAGAAGCACAATCGATAATTCCCACTACATTAATACCTTTTCTATCCGCACATTCTTTTGCAATGTTGGCAAAATTTAAACTTCTTGCGGCTGTTATTTTAATTGGTTTTCCTTTTTCACTTCTTCCTATGTGTACATGTAAATCTGCAAATATTTCGTACATTTTCTTCTCCTTTTCTTGCACCAAAGAGCCAAGGCCATGGATTTTTTGGGCACACTCTTTTTATTCATAGTTAACTTTTCCTATGTAAAATAAGAAAAATAAAAGTGTGCCAAAAGGTCCATCCCCCTTGGCTCCCCTTTGGCACTTGGTTCTATTCTATATTGGTAGCCCCTACTTTTGGGTCTTCATGTATGTGAGCCATAATCTTTCTTGTCGTTTCTTCACTAAACAATGGTCGATTTGCTCCTTCTACTTTGCTTAGCATTTCTTCTGCAATTTCTTCGTTTTGTTCTGCTATCAATTTATCTATTTTAGGTTCAAATTCATAGACTAATTTTTTGATGAATTTTGTTAGTTCTTTGGTTTCATTATGTATTTTTACTAATCTTCTTAAAGCTGTCATATTCACCATATCGTTTATTTGTATTTTTTCCAAAAAGTTGATAAATTCAATAAAAGTTTGTAAATATCGATTATATTTGTCTTTTAAGTTTCTATGTTCTAATAAAACAAGTGCTTCATCTGGTTTGAATCCAATTCTTTCTGGTCTATCTAATAACATTCCGCCAAATTGGTCTACTAATTCTAAGATGTCCCCTTCTCTTTCTCTTGGATTACTTTGGCTGTATCGATTTACTTCTTCACATATTTTACAAAATCTTTTTCCAAATCCAACTTCTCTTAAGTAGTTTGCCCCTTCTTTTGCATAGCTATGGATTTTGTCAATATCTTGTGCGTTGTCTACTTTTTTACAGTTGCACAATAAACAAGCTGTTAATACAAAATTTTTATCAACATCAATTTTAGAATAATTTAAAAATAGTCTAGCAATTTCTGCCTTAAACACAATGGATTTGTCAAAAAATACTTTTGATTTTCTTGACAAATAATAAACAATTTCCATTTTGGCATCTAGTTCTTCTTCCTCTAATATATATTCTGCAAAAGTATTCATTTGTCTCCTCCTCCACAATTTTATTATACTGGAATTGACAAATTTTTTCAATGTTTTTCTTAAATGTAACAAAAATGTAATATTCTCTATATTTTTTCAATCGCATTTCTTGCTAGTTCGTCACATCGATTGTTATATTCGTTATCACTATGCCCTTTTACTTTATTGAAATTCACCTTATGTGTTTTGGTTAGTGTATATAATTCTTGCCATAGTTCTTGATTTTTTACGGGGTCTTTCCCTGCTGTTTTCCAATTGTTTTTTACCCAATTATATATCCAACCTTGTGCAAAAGCATTTACAACATAGGCACTATCACTATACAGTTCTACTTCACAAGGATATTTCAAAAGTTTTAGTCCTTCAATGACAGCTGTAAGTTCCATTACATTATTGGTGGTGTCTTTCTTGCCACCAAAGATTTCTTTTTTATTTCCTTTATACATTAAAATACTTCCCCAGCCTCCTGGTCCAGGATTTCCAGAGCAAGCACCATCTGTATAAATTACAACTTTTTCCATAAAATTTTCCTTTCTATTTGTTTTTTTTTACTTTTTATGATAGTATTATAGCATAAATAAAAATAAATTAACAATATCGATAAAGAAGGAATTTCTATGAGTAAAGTTTTGGGCATTGTTGCCGAATATAATCCTTTTCATAATGGTCATTTATACCATTTAGAGAAATCAAAAAAAGATACTGGTTCTAATTATACAGTTGCCATTATGAGTGGGAACTTTACACAACGTGGAAGTACTTCTTTGATGGATAAATGGTCTAAAGCACAGGCAGCTATTAGTAATGGTATTGATTTAGTGATTGAGCTTCCTGTTTTGTATGCAACTTCTAGTGCAGAAAATTTTGCGGAAGGTGCTATCAAGATTTTAGATTCTTTAAATGTTGTAGATTATATTTCTTTTGGTGCTGAAACAGCAGAAATAGAAATTTTAGATAAATGCGCTGATGTTTTATATCACGAACCAAAACCGTATAAAACTTTGCTTTCACATGAATTGTCTAAAGGAATTTCTTTTCCTAAGGCTCGTGAAAATGCTTTGATGTTATATTTAAATGATATTCGAAAATTTGCTAATGTGCTTTCTTCTCCTAACAATATCTTAGCAATTGAATATTTAAAGGCTTTGAAAAAATTGAAGAGCAACCTAACTCCTTATAGTATTCCAAGATATGAGGTTGGTTATCATGATATCAATTACACCGAGAATACGGCTAGTAGTACAGCTATTCGTAATATGATTAAAAATAATGGCTTTAATGCTTTGGCAAATTTGATGCCTGCTTCTAGCTATTCTATTTTGATGCAAAATATTAAGGCTGGTCATGTTGTTCCTGATATTTCTGTGTTTGAAAAGGAAATTATTTATACCTTAAGGAAAATGAAAACTTCTGAAATTGCTAATTTGCCTGATGTTTCTGAAGGCTTAGAGTTTGCTATTAAAAATGCAGCTAGTTCTTGTAATACTTTTTCTGAATTCATGAACATTATTAAATCCAAACGATATACGAATACTCGCCTTCAACGAATTTTGCTTTATGCTTTACTTGGTATTACGAAAAAGGATATTGCTTTGTCTAAAAAGGTTCAACCTTATGTTAGGGTTTTGGGTTTAAATAAACGTGGCAAATTCTTGATTTCTGAAATTGTTAAGGCTAATCCTAAACTTGAAATTATTACTTCGGTAAAACGTTTTACGGAAGATAATTCTAATAAGAGTCTCCAATCTATGCTTGATAAGGATATTTGGGCTACAAATGTTTTTACGATTGGCTATGAGGAGGATTCTTGGAATAATTTGGATTTTACGCAAAAGATTGTAACGTTGTAAAAGTTATTTCTTGCTTTTTGTATGTAGAAATGGAATTTGAGATGGACTATATGTTCCATCTCAAACTATTTTTTCTCTATATTTTTTAATTTTATTGCCATAAATTTTTTATTATAATTGTTTTATTACTTTACAAGGATTTCCGACTGCTACAACATTTGATGGTATATCTTTATTTACAACACTTCCTGCACCTATTACAGTATTATCTCCAAATTGACTTTACTTCCATCTAATATAATTAAGTTATGATTAGCATAAAAGTTTTCTCCAATTTCTATATTGTATCCATAATCACACATAAAAGGTTGTTCAATAGTAAAGACATTTCCCGTCTTTCCAAAAATTTCTTTTATAATATTTTCTTTTTCTTCATTGTTTGATGGTCTTAATTGGTTATAATCATAACATTTATCTTTTGCCAAATATCTTTCTTTTATTAGATTTTCATTATAGTAGCATCATATAATTCTCCCGCTAACATTTTTTTCTTTTCATTCATAATATTATTCCTGCTCAATACATGTAAGTTGTCGAGATGATTATAACATAAATAACTTCAAATAATCTATTTTTATATTACAATTTATTTCATTATCTTATTTTTCCACCACCAATTACAATATCATCAATATAAAATACTGCCGATTGTCCTGCTGTTATTAATTTTCGTGGTTCATCATATACTACTTTAATGTTATTTCTATACGGAATTATTTTAGCTTTATAGGCTTTTGAAGAATATCTTGTTTTTACATAACCTATCAGTTCTTTTTCTAATTTATCAAATAATAACCAATTAACATCTGAAACAATAAATTCTTTTATATATAATTCTTTTTCAGTTCCAACAATTAACTCATTTTTCTCTTTATTAAATCCTATCACATATAGTGGTACATCATTGGATATTCCTAGCCCTTTTCGTTGCCCTATTGTATATTTATATAATCCAGTATGAGTTCCTAATACATTTCCTTTCATATCTATAATGTTTCCTTTGATGCTTTTTATATCTGAATTATCTTCTAAAAAAGCCTTATAATCTCCACTTGGAATAAAACAAATATCTTCACTGTCTGGCTTATGCGCTACTGGCAAATGATGTTGTTCTGCAATTTTTCTTATTTCTTCTTTGCTATTGAATATTCCTAATGGCAACTTTAATTTATCTAATAATTCCTTTGGAGTATTGTATAAAACATAGCTTTGATCTTTGGAAACAGCATTTGCTTTTTTTAATACAGTTTGTTTATATTTGTCTGAATACTCTATTTTAGCATAATGCCCTGTTGCAATATAGTCACATTTTAATTCTCGTGCTTTTTGGTACATACTTCCAAATTTTAAATATTTATTACATTCTATACAAGGATTTGGTGTTTTACAATTTGCATAACAATTTATAAAATCATCAATTACATATTTTTTAAATTCATTTTTAAAATTTAAAGTATAATGTGATATTTGTAAATAATCACAAACTCTTTTTGCATCCATAGTAGAAGAAATACTACAGCAACTTCCCTCAATCTCTCCTTCAAATAGTTTCATTGTAATCCCAATAACTTCATATCCTTGTTCTTTTAAGAGAATTGCTGAAACACTACTATCAACTCCTCCACTCATTCCTAATAAAACTCTTTTTTTCATTTATATACCACAACTTTCGCAATGATGTTCTTTTAAATTGCATTTTTGTTTTATTTCTTCTTCTGTTAATTTTCCTTCTTTTCTATAATAATCTGCAATAGCTTCATGTATTGCTTCTTCTGCTAAAATAGAGCAATGTAACTTTACAGGAGGAAGTCCACCTAATGAATTTACTACATCTGTATTTTTTAATTTTAATGCTTCTTCTATTGTTTTTCCTTTTATCATTTCTGTTGAAATACTACTTGTTGCTATCGCAGCACCACAACCAAAAGTTTTAAATTTTACATCTGTTATAATATTATTTTCTACCTTTATAAACATTTTCATAATATCTCCACAAACTGGATTTCCAACTTCACCTATTCCTGAAGCATTTTCTATTTTTCCAACATTTCTTGGATTTGTATAATGTTCTACAACCTTTTTTGAATATTCCATTTTATTTATTTTCCTCCTCAATAAACTTTTCATATAATGGCGACATTTCTCTTAATCTGCCCACTATCTCTACTAAACTTTCAACAACATAGTCTATTTCTTCTTTTGTATTATATTTTCCTATTGAAATTCTTAAAGAACCATGTGCTATTTCGTGTGGTAATCCTATTGCAAGTAATACATGAGATGGATCAAGTGAACCTGATGTACAAGCACTACCACTTGATGCACATATTCCTTTTAAATCTAAATTTAATAGTAATCCTTCACCTTCTATAAATCTAAATGAAATATTGCTATTTCCAGGTAGTCTTTTTTCCATATCTCCATTTATTTTGATATATGGTATCTTGTCTTTTACTTGGTTTATATAGTAATCTCTTAAATCCTTTATTTGTTTTGTATGTTTTTCTAAATCACTATATGCTATTTCAATAGCTTTACCCATTCCTACTATTGCAGGTACATTTTCTGTTCCAGCTCTTTTATTTCTTTCTTGGTGCCCACCATTCATAAATTTTTGAAAAGCAATTCCTTTTTTTATATATAATGCTCCAACTCCTTTTGGTCCATAGAATTTATGGGCTGACATAGATAAACTATCTATATTCATTTCTTTAACATCTATTTTTATACTACCAACTGCTTGTACGCTATCAGTATGAAAATAGATATTGTTTTCTCTTGCTATTGTTCCTATTTCTTTAATAGGTTGAATTGTGCCTATTTCATTATTGGCAAACATTATAGAAATAAGTATTGTAGTATCTTGTATAGAATTTTTTAATTGTGTTAAATCAATTATTCCATTTTCATCTACATCAATATAACTTACTTTAAATCCTTCTTTTTCTAATTGTTTGCAAGTTTCTAAAACTGCTGGATGCTCTATTTTAGATGTTATAATATGATTTCCTTTTTTCTTGTTATTATATGCAATTCCTCTTATTGCAGTATTATCACTCTCTGTCCCTCCTGATGTAAAATAGATTTCCTCTGGCTCTGCATTAATTGCTTTTGCAACTTTTTCTCTTGCAGTTTCTACTGCATTTCTAGTATTTCTTCCTAATTTATATATAGATGAAGCATTGCCATATTCTTCCGTTAAGTATGGCTTCATTTCTTTTAAAACTTCATCATCTAATCTTGTTGTTGCTGAATTATCAAGATATATATGTTCCATTGTTTACCTCCTATTATTTTACTAGGAATTATTATAGTATTTTTCTCCTAGTATGTCAATAGGAATAAATAAATATACAAAAAAAATTAAGTAGCTTTATACTACTTAATCAAATCTTCTAATGTTTTACTGTCTATATATTCATTTATCACATTATCTAGTCCAGCCCAAAAAGAATGAGTTTTGCAATTTTCTTTTCTATTACAATAATTATCATCTATCAAACAATCTAATGGTGCTAGATCTCCCTCTGTTGCTCTTAAAATATCTCCAATTTTATATTCTATAGGCTGTTTCGTTAATTTATATCCTCCAATGTTTCCTCTTGTTGTTTCTATAAATTTTGCCTTTGATAACATTGTCATTATTTGCTCTAAATATTTTTTTGATATTTCTTGTCTGTCTGCTATGTCTTTAACTGATACATATTCTCCATTACTATTTACTGCTACATCTATCATTACTCTTAAAGCATATCTACCTTTTGTTGATATTTTCACTTTCTCTGCCTCCTTGTAATTTCATTTTATAATTAATCTCAACAACAACTTACTATCTTGTGTTTTGATTATAGCATAAACGTCAGGTAATTTTCAACTCAATTACCTGCCCTATATATTGTAAGTTTTTATTATAATTGTTTTATTACTTTACAAGGATTTCCGACTGCTACAACATTTGATGGTATATCTTTATTTACAACACTTCCTGCACCTATTACAGTATTATCTCCAATAGTTACCCCTGGAAGTACAATAACATTTCCACCAATCCATACATTATTTCCTACTTTTATTGGTTTTGCATATTCTAATCCTTTATTTCTTCTTTCTGCATCTAGTGGATGCCCTGCTGTATAAAAGCTACAATTTGGTGCAATAAAAACATTATCTCCAAATTGAACTTTATTTCCATCCAATATAATTAAGTTATGATTAGCATAAAAGTTTTCTCCAATTTCTATATTGTATCCATAATCACACATAAAAGGTTGTTCAATAGTAAAGACATTTCCCGTCTTTCCAAAAATTTCTTTTATAATATTTTCTTTTTCTTCATTGTTTGATGGTCTTAATTGGTTATAATCATAACATTTATCTTTTGCCAAATATCTTTCTTTTATTAGATTTTCATTATAGTTAGCATCATATAATTCTCCTGCTAACATTTTTTCTTTTTCAGTCATAATATTATTCCTCCTCGATAGATTCAATTTTCATAATAATATCGTATGCAGTAGAACAGTCTTCTTTTGATAGTTTTGTTTCATTAACAAGGTATTCTATCGCTTCATCTTTATTAGAAAAATCTTTTAATATATTTTTTACTTCTTTAAATTTTTCAATAACTTTGGTTACTTCATTATTCATAATTTCATCTCACTTTCACATTACTATTTCATCTCAATGATAACTTACTATTATTTTAAGTAACTACAAACATGTAATTTGTAATTATCTATGACCTATATAATTTAATATTTTAGTTGTTAATGGTTTGAATATTAAATACATAATATATCCAATACTTCCACCTATGACATTAGTTATTAAATCCGTTATATCTGCTGATCTAAAACCATTTATTAAAGGTTGTAATAACTCAATTCCTAGACTTAATAAAAAAGTATAAAAAACAACTTTTAATAGTCTAGCATTTTCTTTTTTTACTAAAGGCATTAAAAAGCCAAAAGGAATTGTCATTATCACATTTAATCCCACTTGTCTAATAAAATCACCTCTACCATTTAAAACATCAATAAATGGAACTAAATTCATTGAATCGTATGGGTGATTAAATATAAATGGTAAAGATGTTATTATAGGCATTAAAGTAAAATACAATACAAAAGATAAGTATATATACATTAAAGTATTTACAAACAGTACATCTCTACCTTTTTCTTTCCATTTCTTATAAAATTTCAAAAAATATATTATTATTAAAACCACAAAATCTACTAACTCTTTCATATTTTTAATCTCACTTTCAAATTACTATAAGTCTATCAAACTACAAACTTGCAATTTCTTTAATAATATTATTTATCATATATTTCAATATCGCTAATTACTGGATATTTATTATTAATAGTATCTTTATCTAAACCAATCCAAAATATAAATCCAATTACTTCTTCTTTTAGATTATAAACCGTTACTCCTCCAGAAGATGTTGGTATATTTAGACCTGAATATGCTATAGCTTTTATTTCAAAGGTATTTTTACTATCTTTCTTATTAAAATATTCAGCTGTAGAATCTTCCATTATTAAAGTTATAATAACATAATCACCCATATTTTGAATATTAGTTATTTCTTGTGGATTACAAATTAAATTTCCCTCTTTGTAACAATATGCTAAATTTTTAATACATTCTTTTTTCCATTCTTCTCCTGATATATCTCTAATTATTTCTCCAGACATATAATAGTCTCCTATTTTTATATCTGATAAGTTCATATCTTCAGCAGTCCTATAATTGATTATCCTAGTGTTTTTATCTATTTTTACTTGATACACATCTTTATTTTGTATCGTTATAATATCATTTTCTATATTTGTAATAATGCCATAGTCTTTTACTTTTGAATTATTATTGTTTAAATCGTTTTCTTTCTGTTGTTCTTGATTTAATTCATTATTATATTCTATTTGATTCATAACATTTTCATTTTGACTTTTAGTAAAAATGATAGTTATAATTCCTATACATATAATTATAATACCTGTTATTAAAATTATAGCTGTTTTCTTACTCATATTTATTTCTCCATTTTAAACAAAAACTACTAGTTATTACTATAATTATAACATTATTTTCAAAAAGAGTATATTAAAACAGATAAAAAATAATAAGCCCCAAAAAATATACTGAACCCCAAAAATTTCAAACTATTTTTTCACTTATTTTGAATGTTTTTTGAATGTATTTTTACTAAAAAAATTGAATAATGATAGATATTGAGAAATACTAGAAAATAAAAAAAGCCTATTTATCAACACTTTGAATACTTGTAAATATTCATAAATACTAATAAATAGGTTGTTTTTGGTGCAGATGGCCGGAATCGAACCGGCACGGTTTATTCAACCGCAGGATTTTAAGTCCTGTGCGTCTACCAGTTCCGCCACATCTGCATAAAAGATGAACTGGTTATCGATTATCGACAAATGATATTATAATATGTTGCGAAATTTTTGTCAATACATTTTCCCTAAATTTTTAAAATAATTTAAAATCCAGTCAAGAAACCATTAAATTCTTGACTGGATATCTCCTATTAATCGTTTGTTCCTGTCCCATCAAATGGAATAAATTTATTAACTACACTTTCTGGTTGAATTTCTTCTGCCCTAAACATCATAAAAGAAGTATTAATCTTATTATCCACTAACTGTTCTACTTCCTCTTGAGAAGCATGCTCTGCTAACACTAACTCACTTACTAAAATTTGTTTGGCATTATTTAGCATTTTCTTTTCTCCTGTTGATAAGCCTTTTTCTTTTTGTTTAAAACTTAAGTTTCTAACCACATCTGCCACTTCATAAATGTCACCACTCTTCATTTTATCCATATTATCACGATATCTCTTATTCCAGTTTTTGTCCATTTCTGTTTCATCTTTTTCAAGTATCCCAATTACTTTATCTGCTGAACTTTTATCTATAATATTTCTTACTCCAACGGTTTCTGCCTTAGCGGTTGGTATCATAACCTTTACCTCTCCTGGCATTTTTAATATGTAGTAAGATTGTTTCTCTCCTAATATATCTTTTTCTTCTATTGAATCAATTACTCCTGCCCCATGCATTGGGTACACGATTTTGTCTCCTACACTAAACATGTAAGCCACTCCTTTCAGTTCTTTTGGTCTTCCGGCGAAAAAAGATAATAAAGTCATAGACTTTACTGGATTTTTTAACCATTTCTATTATACAACAAAAGATGGTAAAAGTCAAAGCCTTTACCACCCATTTTCTTCCTATTTTCCGTGTCTAAGCCCTTAGTTTCTAAGGATAAAAATTTTTTATTGATTGGTAGAACCAAATCCACCTACTCTTTCTCCTTGTGCCTCATCATCATCTGTTACCAAGTATTTTTGGAAGATTGCTTGTCCAATTGCCTCTCCCTTTTTAATGGTAATATCTTCTTCTTTCACATTATAAAAAGCAAACATAAAATGTCCATCATTATCTGGATTTCCATAGTAATCTTTATCAATAACCCCTACACTATTAGCCATAATTAAACCTTTTTTCTTTGGATTCGAACTTCTATTATACAAAAGTAACATTTCATCTTCCTGCATATAGGCTTTTAGCCCTGTCTTTACTAGCGTTGGGTTGCTTCCTTTTTTAAAACTTGGTATCACAACATCCTCTGCTGCTTCAATATCATATCCAGCTGAATATTTTGTCTTTCTTACTGGTAGATTAATTTGTTTATCTTCAAATCCTTTCGCAATTTCAAATCCTCTTACTTTTTCCATCTTTTCCTCCTTGTCGCATTCGGGACGGTTCTTTTCCGACATTTTGAATCCCTTTTGCTTGATTTTTTCCTATTTTTTCATAAAACCTAAAAATTGTCAATAGTAACATTTATTTTTCGACAAAATATAATAATAATATAGCTACTTAAATAGGAGGCGTAATAATGAAACAAGAAGAAAATACTTTAATCGATTTACCTTTACATACCAAAGGTTATATTGAAAAAATAAATTGTACAGGAAATATTAAGAGAAGATTATTAGATTTAGGTTTAATAGAAAATACGGCTATTACTCCCATTTTAGTCAGTCCCTCTGGCGACCCTCGTGCTTTTGTGGTTCGCAATACCCTACTTGCGATTCGAAAAGAAGATGCTACCCTAATAAAAATTCACTTTTAATTCATCTTCTTCATACAATAGTATTAAATTTATAAATATATGTAGGAGGTTCAATATGGGACTTACCAAATCCTCTACTGGAAGTCACTTATTAGCAGATGACTTATCGTTTTTTAAAGAAAATTGTGATTATGTGGTTGCTTTAGCAGGCAATCCTAATGTTGGAAAATCCACTATTTTTAATCACTTAACAGGAATGCATCAACATACGGGAAATTGGCCTCGGAAAGACAGTTGGAAATGCTACTGGTAATTGTATTTATCAAGATACTAATTTTCTCTTTGTAGACATTCCTGGTACTTATTCTATTATGTCTAATTCTGAAGAAGAAGAAATTGCACGAGATTATATTTGTTTTGGAAATCCAGATTGCACCATCATTGTGGTAGATGCTACTTGCTTGGAACGAAATTTAAACCTTGTGTTTCAAACGATGGAAATTACCAATAACGTAATTGTTTGTGTCAATTTGCTCGATGAAGCCAAAAAGAAAAAAATACATATTGATTTAGACAAATTATCGGATGAATTAGGTGTCCCTGTTGTTGGAACAACTGCTAGAAAAAAGAAAACCTTGGACTTACTCATGGATATGGTTAAACAGGTTTGTACTAGTAAAATCAAGGTGAAACCTAACAAAATTAATTACAACAAAACTATTGAAAAGGGTTTGACAAAATTACAAAATGTGTTACGAAGTGAATTTTCTTTATCTTCCGATTTAGCTCGCTGGATTGGCTTAAAAATAATGGATGGTGAAGAAACGATTTTGCAATCTATTGAGGAAAATCTTGCTATCGACTTATTGAACAATGAACCTTTGCAAGAAGCCAAAAATGCAATTCGTGATGATTTTGCCAAAAATAATATTACGGAAAGCAACTTTAAAGACTTAATTGTAACAACTATTATGCACAAGTCAGAAACAATTGTTGAAAAAGTTTGTACTTTTGAAGATGACAATTATTCAAAACGTGACCGAAAAATTGATAAAATTTTAACCTCTAAAACATTAGGTATTCCCATTATGCTTTTGTTTTTAGGTGTTATCTTTTGGCTTACTATTGTAGGAGCCAACTATCCTTCTGAAATACTTTTTAGCGTATTTGCTTGGTTACAAGAAAAACTCTTTCTATTGGCTGACTTCTTGCACTGTCCAGAGTGGCTTTCTTCTATGTTGATTTCTGGTGTTTACCAAACTTTAACTTGGATTGTAGCCGTTATGCTTCCCCCCATGGCTATCTTCTTTCCTCTTTTTACCATTTTAGAAGATTTAGGATATCTTCCTCGAATTGCTTTTAATTTGGATGGCTTTTTTAAAAAGTGTTGTTGTACAGGAAAGCAAATGATTACCATGTGCATGGGATTTGGTTGTAATGCTGCTGGTTGCGTTGGATGCCGAATTATTGATTCACCACGTGAACGACTAATTGCTATTTTAACAAATAATTTTGTACCTTGTAATCGGAAGATTTCCCTTTTTAATTGCTATCGCTACTTTTTTCATTGATGGTAGTATGCAAGGTTTTGGCGCTTCTATTGTATCGACTTTCGCTGTTATTTTGGTAATTTTACTAGGTATTTTCTTTACCTTGGGTATCTCTAAATTACTGTCCAAAACGATCTTAAAAGGTATGCCCTCCTCCTTTGTTTTGGAATTACCACCTTATCGAAAACCTCAATTTGGAAAAATCTTAATCCGTTCTATTTTTGACAGAACCTTATTTGTATTAGGCAGAGCAGTTAGCGTTGCTGCACCCGCTGGTTTAGTCATTTGGTTATTTGCCAATATTGGTATCAACGGACAAAGTATTCTGGATTTAGTGGCTCATTTTTTACAACCTTTTGCTAATTTAATGGGCTTAGATGGCTATATTTTAACTGCTTTTATTCTTGGTATTCCAGCCAATGAAATTGTGTTACCTATTATTTTAATGTGCTACCTTGGTGGAAATTCTTTAGTAAATTTAGAGGATACTTCATCAATTGGGCAAATTTTGATTTCTCATGGTTGGACGTTTTTAACTGCTATTAATGTGATGCTTTTTACGGTTTTACATTATCCTTGTGCTACGACTCTTTTAACGATAAAGAAAGAAACAGGTAGTTGGAAATGGACTTTTCTTAGTTTTTTACTTCCTACAGTTTGCGGTATCATCGTTTGTATGCTAACCAATTTGGTTTATCATCTTTTGGTATAAAATAAAAGTAGCTAGCAAATTTTTTAAAGTTTGCTAGCCAACTTATTTTTCTTTGTTTTTCTATTACCTAATTACCAAAAAAATAAGAATATTAATGACAATATGATAATAAACAAAAGTAAGGCCTATCCCACCTAAAATACCTGTAAATAATCTTCTTATATTATTTGATTCGGCTATTTTGACATGCTGAAGAAACCAATCCAATCCCATAATTAACAGTAATACTATAGATTGTATTAAGTTGATTTTTAAATTCACGATGATTAAGAATAGTGCTATAATTTCTCCTAAAATAACACCTGTACACCTCGCACACACAGGAAATTGATAACCTCGAAAGAAAAAGCTTCTACTTTCCATTTGATGGCATCCCATCCTATTGCCAAAATCCATTAACCCTATCCAAACTTTATCTGCTCTTTTCATTAGGCTCTCCACTTACGACCACAATTATTACACACCCAATATTGTATATTTTTCGTCTGCTTTCCTTCTCCACAAGCACCACACAAAATCCCAATCGGACCTGCCAAAATAAAGCCACAACACCCTTTTGATGCTGAAAAATCTTTTCCTGTCATTTTTACTTCATTAATAATTTGACTATCCTCACAACCACATTTTGAACATTTCATCTTTTTCTACCTCTCTTTTTCTTATTTTCCCTCTATTGGCAAAAATCCTCCACAAATCTATCCTTTATCTGTAATGGCAAGATTAAAATATCCTTAATCTCTTCCTTCTTCACAATCTCAGGTAAATACTTGCCACAATCCGCATAATCTGGATTATTCGAAAACTCTGGTCCATCCCCTGTTCCAAACTCACCATCTATATACTCACATAAGAAAAATAATTCCTTTCGTTCAAACCTTTCTGAATAAATTTCATAAAGCTTTTTTACAACCTTTACATTGACTCCAAATTCTTCTTTTATCTCTCTTATTGTCCCCTCTTCTGGTGTTTCTCCCTCTTCTAGCCTTCCCCCTGGAAACGTGTAATACTCTTGATAATCTTTATTTTTCTCCACGCCTACTCTATGCATAAAAACAAAGCCATCCTCCATAGGAACAATCCCTGCTACTCTAGTTTTTTCCATTTTTTCAACCTTCCTTCTTAAATTCTATCGCCAAACTTCTCCATTAATGTGAGAAATTAAAGCCATAATAAAAGCATTCCTTGTCAAATCAATCCTAGATATTTCATCCTGTGTCAAAATACTAATACCGCCTTTTCCTTTGTTCATCTCTTTGCCACCAAAAAGTTTATCCATTACTTTTCCGAAGTTCACTTTGTTTAATTTCCCCTATATACTTTTCTGGCACTGGAAAGCCTTGACTACTCCCCACACTTTGAAAGCCTTCTGCATCTTCTACTACCGCCACATTAAAATCAATCCAGTCACCAAGCAAATTTGTTATTCCTGCTTCACTTGCCACAAAATAATCCACTTCTAACTCATTTTCCATTGCGTATTTCTTCAAATTCTTTACTCTATTTTTAGCACCCTTTACTATATCTGCATCAAAAGGTTGATTGCTAACCTCAGACTCTACGGCAATTCCTTGCACCTCAACTTCATCAAAATACTTTTCAAAAGCTTGTTTTGCTCCTTCTATCTTTCCAGGATTTTTTGTTCCCATTAAAACTTTCATTTTCTTCACTCCTTTGTCTGGCTGGGGACGGTTCTTTTCTGACATTTTGGCTTGGTAACTCCTCTTTCTTTTTCTACTTGTTATTATAATAAAATTGCTTTCAATGCCAAAATGTCGAAAAAGAACCGTCCCCAATCTGGCACCATTATATCGCATTTTCCTAATTTTTTCTATATTTTTGTTTCAACTTTTAAAAATAGTGGTATACTCTTTATGATATACCACAGAATGGAGATGATTAAATTTGTCAAATACAACCATAAAAGATGAAGTAAATGTTAGCAAATTATATGGATTAGAGGCTACTCTGCCGAAAAGTGAATTTATGCAAAAATATAAGGTAACGGAAACTGGACTTTCTTCTCATGAGGCAGAAGAAAAGCTTCGTAATTTAGGCTTAAATGAAATTAAACAAGCCAAACCAAAAAAATGGTATCATTACTTTTTAGAAAGTTTATTTACCCCTTTTAACTGTATTTTGTTAGGTATTGTTGCTATTTTGATTTATACCGATATCTATTTACCACCCACACCAAGTTATGCCAATATTATCGTAATTGCCATTTTAGTTTCTGCTAGTACTTTATTAGATTTTTTTGAGGAATTTCGTTCTAACAAGGCTGCCGAAGAACTTAAGCAAATGGTAGCAACGACTACTACGGTTCTTCGAAACGGAGAAAAAATAGAACTTCCCATCAGCCAAGTAACCTTAGGCGACGTAGTTCTACTTTCTGCTGGTAGTATGATTCCAGCTGATTTAAGGATAATTGAAGCAAAAGATTTATATGTTGGACAATCTTCTTTAACAGGAGAGTCTGACAGTGTAAAGAAAAACGTAGAAACCGAAACTTCTTTAGAAGAATTAGACAGTATCGCTGATTTAGATACGATTTGCTTTATGGGAACCAATGTTATTTCTGGAAGTGCCAAAGGAATTGTCATAAAAACAGCAGACTCTACCTATTTTGGGAAAGTTGCCCATACCTTAACAGTCGGAAAACCTAAAACCGCTTTCCAAAAAGGAATCGAAAGTATTAGCCGACTATTAATTCGTTTCATGTTAATTATGATACCAATTGTCTTTTTACTAAATGCTTGGAAGCATGATATTATAACTGCCTTTACTTTTGCTGTTGCTATTGCAATCGGGATTACCCCACTTCTTCTTCCTGTTATTCTTTCTTCTAGCTTGTCAAAAGGCGCAGTGCGTATGTCTAAGAAAAAAACAATTGTTAAAAAGCTTGATTCCATCCAAAATTTTGGTGCTATGAACATTTTATGTACCGATAAAACAGGAACTCTAACAGAAGACAAAATTGTCTTAGAAAAATACTTAGATATTAATGGAGATGAGGATTTAAGAGTTTTAAAACATGCTTTCCTAAATTCTTACTTCCAAACTGGCTTAAAAGGTAACATTGATGAAGCAGTTATCAAAAGAGCTTTAGAAAACAATATGGGAGAACTTTCTGAAAAATACAAAAAAATCGATGAAATCCCTTTTGATTTCTCTCGCAGACGTTTATCAGTAGTTGTAAATGATGGTAATAAAACACAGTTAATTACAAAAGGTGCTGTAGAAGAAATCTTAAATATTTGCACTATGGTTGATTATAAAGGAGAAGTTTCTCCTATTAGTAAAGACGTAAAAGAAAATATCCGAAAAATTAGCAAAGAATTAAATGAAGAAGGACTCAGAGTAGTTGCAGTTTGTCAGAAAAATGATATTTCTAATGTAGAACACTTCGAAGTTTCCGATGAAAAAAACATGATTTTGTTAGGATTTATTGGCTTTTTAGACCCACCAAAAGAAAGTGCCAAAGAGTCCATTGAAAAGTTAAACCATGCTGGTATCCGTGTCATTGTTTTAACTGGCGATAATGCTGAAGTAACTCGATGCATTTGTAATAAAGTAGGCATTAACTCTAAGAACATTGTTCTTCGGTAGCAAACTTGATAAATTAAGCGATATGGCAGTATTGCGATTATTACGAAAAACAAACATCTTTGCCAAACTTTCTCCCATTCAAAAAGCTAGAATTGTAAGACTGCTAAGAGAAGCTGGTAACGTTGTTGGTTATATGGGAGATGGTATCAACGATAGTCCTTCCCTTACCAATTCAGACGTAGGTATTTCTGTTGATACAGCTGTTGATATTGCGAAAGAATCTGCTGATATCATCCTTCTTGAAAAAGATTTAAACGTTTTGCTAGATGGGGTCACAGAAGGTCGTAGAACCTACGTAAACCTTATGAAATATATTAAATTAGCCACTAGTTTCAACTTTGGAGAAGTTGTTTCTGTCATCATCGCAAGTGCTTTACTACCTTTCTTACCAGAAACACCAATCCAATTGTTAGTAGAAGGCTTACTTTACGATTTTGGACAATTAACTTTACCATTTGACCACGTAGACAAAGAATCTTTGCAACATCCTAAGACCTTTTCCATCAAAAGTTTAAAAAACTTTATGTTTTTTATGGGGCCTTTAAGTTCTGTTTTTGATATGTTGGTATTTGCTTCTCTTTGGTTTGTTTTTCAAATAAGAGACGTAGCCTTATTCCAAACAATATGGTTTAGTTATAGCATTACTTCTAACCTAGTAGGCATGCATATTATAAGAACTGCCAAATTACCTTTTGTCCAAAGTAATGCTCATAAAGCGGTCTATATTTCCTCTATTTCTTTAATTTGTATTGGAATTTTAGTTCCTTTCACAGCTTTAGGAAATTGGATTGGCTTAGTTCCAATGGATTTAAAATATATTTTTATGATTTTTGCCATTACGCTACTTTACTGTTTTGTAGCAATTTTTGCTAAAAAGATTTATATTAAGAAATATGGCGAATGGATTTAAAATCCCCAACAATTTCCCCACTTTCCCACTGGTTCCGGGTTTAAATGGGGAAATTTTCTTATTCTAAAATCATTACCTTGTCCTCTCCTAAAATATCCTGAAAAACAGTCATAATTTTATCTGTCAGATACAGTTGTCCACAAGGTTTTAGTTCATCTGCTATTCTTATTTGCACATTCATATTGTTTTTATCTCCACTAAAATAGCGCAAAGCCCCTCTTAACTTTTCTTTTTGTTCTTCATTCGCATGGGTAATATCTAGTGTAAAAATCTTATGTTTTTGCTCGCCGAAATCCTTTATTTCATTGGCAATAATAGTAGTAACATCATCCTCCCTAATACTCAAACGTCCCTCTACCATAACAATATTCTCTTCCACCAAGCTTTTGCCAGCATTGACATAAGCATTTTCAAAAACAATAATTTCAGCTGTGCCATATAAATCTTCTATGGCAACAAAAGCCATTATCTTATTATTTTTGGTATATTTCTTTTTAATGGAACCTATAATCCCTGCATATTTCACAGTTTGTCCATCTTTAAATTTAGTTTTGCCACTTTGTCTCGTCATCATCATTTCAGGTTCTTCGATACTAGAAGACATTTGCTCTTCAATTGCTCTCAAATCGATACTATTGACCGTAGTTTGCACTTCTATTTGACTCCTCATTTTCTCCAATGGATGCCCTGACAGATAAATGCCAAGCATTTCTTTTTCGATGGATAACAATTCTTTATTGGACATTTCTTCATGCTCATTAAATTGATATTTGATTTCATTCATTTCTTCCTTTTGTTCTTCTGAACCTAAATCAAACATAGAAACTTGCCCATCAAAACCTTTTTTCCTTCCACTTTGAATGCTATCCATAATCCCTTCAAAAGAAGCTAACAAAGTACTCCTCGTTTGTTCAAACTCATCAAATGCTCCCGCTTTTATTAAGCTCTCTACACATTTTTTATTAACCGCTTCATCTGCAATTCTTTCACAAAAATCTGTAAAACTTTTATATGGTCCATTTTCTTGTCTTTCTCTTACAATATTATTAACTGGCGTAGTTCCCACATTCTTAATGCTTCCTAAGCCAAAACGAATTTTAGCTTTTTGCGTTTTGTCCTCTTCTGGGACTGTCCCAGAAAGTCCCTTTTCATATTCGGTGGTGAATTTTCCATCACTTTTGTTGATTTCTGGTTTTAATATTTCAATTCCCATTAATTTGCATTCGTCTATGTATTGTGGAATTTTGTCTAGGTTTCCTAAGAAGCTATTTAAGGTGGCTGCCATGAATTCTGCTGGGTAATATGCTTTTAAGTAAGCAGTTCGATAGGCTATTACGGCATAGCAAGCTGCATGGGATTTGTTGAAGGCGTATTTGGCGAATTCTGCCATCTCATCGAAGATTTTATCGGCTGATTTTTCATCAATTCCATTTCGCACACATCCTGGTACGACTACGTTTCCTTCTTCGTCTACTTGTCCATTTATAAAGATTTCTCTTTCTTTTGCCATGACGTCTAGTTTTTTCTTACCCATGGCACGTCTTACCAAGTCCGCTCTTCCGTAGCGAATATCCCGCTAAGTCACGTACAATTTGCATAACTTGTTCTTGGTAAACCATACAGCCGTAAGTGACGTTTAAGATTGGTTCTAGTCGTGGATGGGTATATTCGTTATGTCCTGGATTTAGTTTTCCTTTTACGTATCTAGGGATTTGGTCCATTGGACCTGGTCGATATAGTGATACCCCTGCAATTAAGTCTTCTAGGCAGTCTGGTTTTAGTTCTTTCATGAAGTTTGTCATCCCTTGTGATTCAAATTGGAAAATTCCACAGGATTTTCCTTCTTGCCACATTTTATATACTTTTGGGTCTGCCATGTCTTTATCAAAAGTAACGTCAATTCCCCTATTTTCTTTGACTAAATCGATGGTATCTTGGATAACGGTAAGTGTTCTTAGTCCTAAGAAGTCCATTTTTAATAAGCCTAATTCCTCTAAGGTTGTCATGATATATTGGGTGGATATTTGCCCATCACGAACATATAAAGGTACATAGGTGTCAACTGGGTCTTTGGTAATAACGACTCCACAGGCATGCGTAGAGGCCTGTCTTGGCATCCCTTCTAATGCCATAGCAACGTCTAACACTTTTTTGACGGTTTCGTCTGTTTCATATCTATCTTTTAATTCTTTGTTTTGTTCTAATGCTTTTTTTATGGTAATATGTAGCTCATTTGGTATCATTTTGGCTAAGCTATCTGCTTCTGAGTATGGTACGTCTAATACTCTTGCTACGTCACGAATTACCATTTTAGCAGCCATGGTTCCAAAGGTAATTATCTGTGATACGTGGTCATGCCCATATTTTTCAGATACATAGTCGATGACGTCTTGTCTATGCTCATAACAAAAGTCAACGTCAAAGTCTGGCATACTAATTCTTTCTGGATTTAAAAATCTCTCAAACAGCAATCCATATTTCATGGGGTCAATGTCTGTGATTTCAATAGCATAGGCGATAATAGAACCTGCCCCTGAACCACGTCCGTGGTCCTACTGGAATATCATGTGTTTTGGCATAGTGAATAAAGTCCCATACGATTAGGAAATAATCCACATATCCCATTTTTTGAATAACGCCTAGTTCATATTCCATCCTTTCTAAAATTTCTTGTGATGGATTTTCGCCATATCGATTTTTAATTCCATCATCACATAATTTTTTAAAATAGTCATAATGGGTTGGATATTCTTCTGGCACGTCGTAGTTCGGAAGTATGGTATGCCCAAATTCAAATTCTACGTTACATTTTTCTGCAATTTTTACGGTGTTTTCGATTGCTTCGGGAAAGGCTTTAAAGTATTCTATCATCTCTTCTGGTGATTTAACATATAATTCATCTGTTTCAAAACGCATTCGGTCCATGTCGCTCATTCGTTTTCCTGTTTGAATGCATAATAGAACTTCGTGAGTATAGGCATCTTCTCTTCTTAAATAGTGGGCATCATTGGTTGCAACTAATGGAATGTCTAATTTTTTGGCTAAGGCAATTAACTTTTGGTTGGCTAATACTTGCTCTTGTAAGCCATTGTTTTGGATTTCAATATAATAATCTTCGCCAAATACTTTTTTATGCCAAAGGGCTATTTCTTCTGCTTTTTCATTGTTTCCATTTAACAATGCTTGATTAACAGAACCTGCTAAGCAGGCACTTAAACAGATAAGTCCTTCATGGTATTTTTCTAATACTTCTAGGTCGATACGTGGCTTATAATAGTAACCATCGACAAATCCAATGGATACTAATTTACTTAGGTTTTGATAGCCTTGTTGGTTTTTGGCTAATAATATTAAGTGGTTGTAATGGTTATCAATGTTAGGTTCTTTGTCAAATCGGCTTCTTGGAGCTACATATACTTCACAGCCAATGATTGGCTTAATGCCTTCTTTTTGGCAAGCTTTGTAAAAGTCAATGGTTCCATACATGGATCCATGGTCTGTGATAGCTATTGCATCCATGCCTAATTCTTTGGCTCTTACTGGCAAGTCCTTTATTCGATTGGCTCCGTCTAATAGACTGAATTCACTATGTATATGTAGATGCACAAATTTTGACATTTTATATTCCATTCCTTTCTCGCTTCGCTCAAAAGGCACACATAGGAATGAA
>CANPHV010000012.1 GCA_947573965.1 uncultured Clostridium sp. | reverse complement strand
TTTGAACTACTTTGAAATAAAATCAAAATATGTTCAAACCATTGATTTTAGGCTGTTTTTGCCAACCGATTGAATTCTTTTCCATCATATTCGATGACTAGTTTGATATTTCTCATATTGCTTCTTTTCTTTCTTTTTTATCTTTTTTCTCTGGCATAAATCTTTTGGTTACAATATTACTAATTAAAATCTTCTTCAACACGTCTTCTCTCACATCTGCAATCAGGGTTCCATCTTTGGCCACTGACATTTTTCCAGTTTCTTCTGAAACAATTACTACAATGCTGTCTGATTCTTTCGAAATTCCTATGGCTGCTCTATGCCTGGTTCCTAACTCTTTGGCAATGTCTTTATCATCTGCTAACGGTAATACACAAGCTGCAGAGGCAATTTTATTGCCTGATATGACAACTGCTCCATCGTGTAGTGGTGTTTTTGGCTCAAAGATATTAACTAATAGTTGAGGAGATACCTCTGCATTCATCGGTATTCCAGTTGCTATAATATCTTGTATTTTAATATCTCTTTCATATACAATTAAAGCTCCTGTTTTTGCCTTCGAAAGTTCAGTTGCTGCAATCACTACTTTGTAGATATCTTCCTTGGTTTTATTTGTTACATCTTTATCAATCCCAAAAAATCTGGTTAATTTATTGGTTCCTAATTGTTCTAGTCCCCTTCTCAATTCTGGCTGAAAAATAACAATGATGGCAATGACTCCTAAGTTCATAATTCCTGTTAATATCCAATTCAATATTTTTAAGTTAATTAATCCACTTACCCAAGTTGCCACAATTAAAAGTGCAATTCCTTTGATAAGTTGCCATGCTCTAGAACCTCTTACTACTTTGAAAAAGCAATACACTAAAAACATTACAATTGCTAAGTCTAATAACAATATAATTAATTCTAATGGATTTTCTTGCAAAGAGCGAATATAAGACATAATATTGTCTTTATAAAAATTTTCCCAATTCATACCTAAATTTATTACCATTTATTTCTCCTTTTTATGCCATCAATGCATAAACAAGTGTAATTCCTGTTCCTGCTACCATTAATACAGCAAGTACACCTGCCATGATTTTGACAAATATTTGTCCTTTGTCATAGTTTGTTTTGTTTTCTTTGTTCTTTTTCATTTGCCTTCCCCCTTCTTTTTTTATCATACACTATCTATTATTATAACACATTTTGTTAATTTTTCAAATAATTTTGGGGATATTTTTTAAAAATGAGACAAAAAAGACCTGTCCCTCCTGTCTCATTTTATGATTTCTAAAATAACTGGTTCTTTTTCTATTGGATTTGCTACGATTTTTATGATTTCTTTTAAGTTTTGTTTTGCTTCTTGTAACTTCACTTCATTATTTGCATGGACATAGGCTACTATTTCCTCTGTTTTTACGCTATCTCCTACTTTTTTGGCCAATACGATTCCTACGGATGGGTCTATGGCATCTTCTTTTTTCTCTCTTCCGGCTCCTAATATTCCTGCTAATTTTCCTATTTCTTTGCTATTGATTTCTTGTATATAGCCTTGTTTGTCACTTCGTACTGGTTCGATGTATTTGGCTTTTGTGAATTTTTCTATGTCTTCTAAGTAAGAAATATCGCCACCTTGATTTTTTACTAACTGTAAAAATTTTTCATATGCTTTTCCATTTTCTATCTTTTCTAGCATTTGTTTTTTGTTTTCTGCTAAATCATTACCTTTTCCTGCTAGTTGCATCATATAGCTTCCTAGTTCTAATACGACTTGCTTTACGTCCTCAGGCATTTCTCCTTTTAGGAATTTAACGGCTTCGATAACTTCTAAAGAATTTCCTACGGCATATCCTAATGGCTCATCCATATTGGTTAAAACACATACGGTTTCTCTTTTGGCTAGCTTTCCAATTTCAATCATGGTACTTGCTAACTTTCTTGCGTCTTCTATTGTCTGCATAAAAGCACCTTTTCCAACGGTTACGTCTAATACTATTTTTTGTGCTCCACTTGCTATTTTTTTGCTCATGATGCTAGAAGCTATTAGTGGAATACTTTCTACACAAGCAATGGCATCTCTTAAGGCATATAACTTCTTATCTGCTGGTGCTAAGTTTAAGGTTTGGGAAATCATACTAATTCCTATTTTCTGCACATTTTTAATAAATTGCTCCCTTTCAATTCCTGTTTGATAACCTGGTATTGCTTCTAATTTGTCTATGGTTCCTCCCGTAAATCCCAATCCCCTTCCTGACATTTTAGCAACTGGTACTCCTAATGAACTTACTAATGGTAATAAAATAAGAGATACTTTGTCTCCGACGCCTCCTGTGGAATGTTTGTCCACAATTGTTTCTTGCAAAGTGGATAAGTCTAATATTTCTCCTGAATTTGCCATCGCCATACTTAAGTCTGTCGTTTCCTTATCTGTCATTCCATTGATAAAAATTGCCATGACTAAAGCGGCTGCTTGATAGTCTTTTATATTCCCCTTGGTATATTCTGTTACAAAGTATTCGATTTCTTGCTTATTTAGTTCTTGTTTTTCTCTTTTTTTCTCAATAATATCAATAATTCTCATTTTTCTCGCCTTTCCTTATTTGCTTTTTTGGTAATTTCTGTTATAATTTAGAATTGTAACTTAGCCCAAATGGGTGTGATATAACTAGTAATAGTTATTTTCTTGTATAAGGAGGGATAACATGCGAAATTTTTTCGCTATCGCTTTTTCCTTGTTTTTAGTTGTCTATACAGTTGTTTATGTATGGATAATTATTTCAGTCTTCCTTAATAAAGAAGAACCGCTTTTTTCCGAAGAGCTAGATGAGTTAGCTCAGGATTTATAAAAGCAAGGAAGCACGGAAGGAAACTTCCGTGTTTTTATTTTGCAAAATTTTTGGTAAAACTTCTCCTATGAATAGGACATAGTCCATATTCTTTAATCGCTGCAATATGTTTGGCTGTCCCATACCCTTTATGTGCCATGAAACCATATTGAGGATAAATTTCATCCCACTGTCTCATAATTCTATCTCTTGTCACTTTTGCTAATATAGACGCAGCTGCTATCTGATAGCATTTGGCATCTCCTTTGATGATAGCATCATAGGGAATTCCTTTGGTATCAATATGGGTTAAGGCATCTACTAAAATCAAATCTGGTTTTATTTCTAATTCTTCTACTACTTTTGTTACGCCTTGTTTGGTTGCATTTAAAATATTGATTTCATCTATGACGTCTTGTCCAATGATAGCTACCGAATAACTAATGGCCTCTTCTAAGATAGCATCATACAATTTTTCTCTCTTTTTTTCAGATACTTTTTTCGAGTCATTTACCCCTTCTATCATAGAATCTTGTGGCATAATAACGCCTGCTACAACAACTGGCCCTGCTAAAGGTCCTCTTCCTGCTTCATCAATTCCTGCTATTGTTTGAAATCCTTTGACATACAATTCTTTTTCTATTTCTTTTAGTTTGGTTAATCGTTCTAATTCTTTTTCCTTCATTTTTACACCCACTGTTATTCTTGAATTTGGTCAATTTCACTCAAAGAATATTTTCCGTCATATCCTTCTAAATTATATACTTCTACTTTTGCATTCATTTCATCAAATTCGATGATATATTGTCCTTCGTCTTTTAATTTTTCTAAGCCCCATTTATTTTTGGTTGCTTCTGTTAAGTAATAACAAGCCCCTGCTTCTGTTACTTTAATATGTTCTGGGATATTGCTTGCTGGTTGTAATTCTTGTGCTTGTACATATATTTCTTCTCTAACTGTAGCTGTTTTAGCTGGTCTTTCTTCATTAGAAACAATTCCAATTTTGAAGTTAGCTTCTTCTACATATTCTCTTGCCTTAGCTTGAATTAATAATAAGTTGGTTTGTAATTCTTCTAATTTTGCTTTTTTAATCGTATCCTTTCCACTATAAATTCCTATTCCTGCTAAAATGATTAATACAACAACTGTAACGGTTAGTGTAATTAGTGTAATTCCTTGTTCTTTCTTTTTTATCTTTCTCATTTTTATCCTTCCTTACTTCTTTTTTCTACATTATATATTTTTCCTTGCAGATTTTCAATACAAAGGCAAATTTTTTTCACATAAATTTCACAAATCTATTGTATTATATCGCTATAATATGGTATTAATATTAATAGTGATTTAATTTTAGGAGGTTTTAACAAAATGAACGAAAATGAAAATTTTAAAGCGGTTCCAAAAACTAATACTTATAAGGAACCAAAAGTAAAAGTGGGATTTGGAAAAAGTGTTTTATTACCTTTTTTTAGTGGAATTGTTGGCTGCACAGTAGTGTTAGGTACTTGCTTTGGTATTCCTTCCATTCGTAATAAAATTTTAGAAAGCAATCCTAATACTTCTGCTACGCTTAACAATAATTCACAAGCGTCTGGCTATGTTAGTCAAACTTCACTTTCTAATTATTCTGACACAGCTGTTTATGCTGCTAATAAAGTGTTGCCATCGATTGTAGGAATTAGTGTAGAATATAATGTAAATTCTCTTGTTTCTATGTTTGGCAGACAACCACAAACCAATACCGCAAAAGCTACTGGTTCTGGTATTATTATGAGTGAAGATGGTTATATTTTAACCAATAATCATATTGTGGCTACCTCTTCTTCTGAGTCTTATTATTCTGTATCAGAGGCAACCAAAATTACAGTTACTTTATTTAATGATGAAACAGAATATGAAGCTAAGATTATAGGAACGGATGAACAAACTGATTTAGCGGTTATCAAAATTGAAAAAACAGGTCTTTCAAAAGCAGAATTTGCTGATTCTGATAACATTAAAGTAGGCGAATTTGCTATGGCTGTTGGAAATCCATTAGGAATGCAAAGTAGTATTACTTGTGGTGTGGTAAGTGCTGTTAATCGTGAAGTAACCGATTCTGATGGAAAGAAATTTACTTTAATTCAAACCGATGCCGCTATCAATTCTGGTAACAGTGGTGGTGCTTTGGTAAATAGTGAAGGAAAAGTAATTGGTATTAATACCTTAAAGCTTTCTGGTACTGGAATTGAAGGTATGGGATTTGCCATTCCAATCAATAGCACAACTGATATTTCTTCTCAACTAATTCAATATAGCAAAGTAAAGAGACCTTATATTGGTATTTCTGGTATGGATTTAACAGAAAGTACGGCTAAAGCTAATAAATTAGTAGTTGGTATCTATGTAAAGGCAGTTGATGATTTTTCTGCTGGTGAAAAAGCAGGTATTAAAATTGGAGATGTGATTATTGAGGCCGATGGCAAGAAAATTACGAAGATGGATGAATTAAATGAAATTAAGAATTCTCATCAAATTGGTGATGAAATGAAGGTTAAGGTTAATCGCGATGGACAAGAAAAAGACTTGACAATTGTTTTGGGAGAACAACCCTAATTTTAATAAATTCTTCACTTTTAGTTCACACAATGGACAAATTTGATTGTTAAAATACAAGCATAGTCAGTAAGTATTACTGATTTGAAATTAAAAACATCCCCTTTTATTTTCAAAAAAGAAAGAGAATTTTTACTTCTCTTTCTTTTTTATTCTTATTTTTTATATAATAATTAAATCCATTTCACTCGTAAAGGTCTCATTTCCATAAGCATACATAATGTATAAAGTACCATCTGCTAAATAAAACTCTTTTGAATTTTCGATTTTGTACTTATCGTTAGAAATGTCCCTACTGTATATGTTATATCCTAAATTTTTCAAATCTTCTACCTTCTTTTGTGCTATTTCTATTTCGCCCTTAATCTTTTGTTGCATTTCTTGTTTTTGCAATCCTCTAATTCTTAGGACTTCTTCGAGACTGATTTCTTTATTATTTCTAAGGTCATAATTAAATGTTTCAATTATTACCCTTTGTGCACTTGCTCCCTCTTTTAAGTTAGAGCGAATCATTAATGATAATATGTCATCTTGTACATTTGCTACATATTCTACTGTATAAATTGTATTTCTGTTTTCACTGTTCAAGATATCGTTGGTTTTAGCTTCAAAGCTTTCGATTTCTTTGTTATATTCCTCTACTTTAGGATTATCAATATTGATATATGGTATATTTACTTCTACGTCATAACTGTTTAGCTTGCTTTCTTTTTTTTGTGTTCTGGTATAGACTAGTGGCTTATCTGCCTCTTTTTTCTTGCTTACTTGCCCTTCTGTATTTTCCATACCATTGATAAATAGTTGCTCAAAGTCTGTTTTTAATTGTTGCACTTGTTCTTCTGTTTTGTTTCCAAAGCTTGTTTCTTTTTCAAATCCTAACATTCTCCCAATGTCAATTCTAGCATAAAATTGGACGTAAAATGCTATAATTATGGATATGATGCAGACTACTATTATAGTAATATAGATGGCTATTTCACTTTTTTTAAAGGCTTTTTCTTCTCCTACTACTACTTTCATTGCTACTCTCCTTTACTTTTGTTCTTGTTTTTTATTATAACAGTTTTGTTTCTTTTAATCAACGTTTTTCAAGGAGTTTTTGTTCTATTTTTTCAACTATAAAAAACGATCACTAAATATTGACTAATTCGTATTTTTAAGGTATGATATTATAGATAAAAATTAAATAGAAATGAGGAATTAAAAACGTATGTTATGTTCAGAATGTAATGAAAACCCAGCCATACTTTTTTATAAAAAAATAGAAAACGGCAAAGAATCCATGGAAGGATACTGTTACGACTGTGCCAAGAAAAAAGGCATCAACCCTAACCAAGTCTTAGCCAAACAAAACGATATCCTATCCAAAGATAAAATCAACTTAAACGATATGACCAAACAATTCGAAAGTATCTTCAAAGATTTAGCAGAAAATATTAACTTAGAGGACATTGAAAATATAGAAGGAGCCATTACCTTTGAAAATGCAGACCCAAATGGAGACGAAGACGCTCCTAAAATTGCAGGTGCTGCTATTCCCCTTGGTTCTATCTTCTCCAATATGTTTCCTAACGGAAAAAACAAAGATGCTGAAGAACAAGAAGAACCAGCTAGTGGTAGAAAAAAAGTAAAAGTAGAAAAAAAGAAAACTTCTAAACAAAACAAAAAGAAGAAATTTTTAGATACCTATGGAACAAACCTAACCAACAAAGCCAAAAACAATGAAATTGATATTGTCATTGGTAGAGATAAAGAAATTCAAAGAATTGTTCAAATTTTAAATAGACGTTCTAAAAACAACCCTTGTTTAATTGGAGAACCAGGTGTTGGAAAAACAGCAATTGCACAAGGATTAGCTATCAAAATTGCCAATCAAAATGTGCCTGCCAAATTATTAAACAAAGAAGTTTACTTATTAGATATGACAGCAGTTATCGCAGGTACCCAATTTAGAGGGCAATTTGAATCCAGAATGAAAGGCATTATTGATGAATGTAAAGAATATGGAAATATTATTTTAGTCATTGATGAAATTCACAATATCATTGGTGCGGGAGATGGCGAACACTCTATGAATGCTGCTAATATTTTAAAACCAGCTCTATCCAATGGAGAAATCCAATTAATTGGTACTACTACCTTAAAAGAATATCGAAAATACATTGAAAAAGACTCTGCTTTGGAAAGAAGGTTTCAACAGGTACTCGTAGAAGAACCAAACATTGATGACTCTATTGGTATTTTAGAGGGAGTTAAAAAATATTACGAAGAATATCACAAAGTAAAAATCTCTTCTGATGTCATTCGACAAGTGGTTATTATGTCCGAAAAATATATTCATGACAGATTTTTACCAGATAAAGCCATTGATATCTTAGACGAAGCTTGTTCTAGAATTAACTTAGAAAATAAAGACTTATACAAATTAGAAATGTTAAAACAAGAACTAAACAGTGTACAAACAGAAAAAGAAGAAGTCATTGCAGCTGATTCAACCGAAGATTATCAAAGAGCGGCTGACTTAAAAACACGTGAATGTCAATTAATCGAAGAAATTGATAAATTAAACAGCAAAATGAAATTAAAACAAATTACAATTCAAGACATTGCTAATGTCATTGAAAGTTGGACAAAAATACCAGTCAAAAAAATAACAGAAGCCGAAACTCAAAAATTATTAAACTTAGAAACCAATCTTCATAAAAGAGTCATCGGCCAAGAGGAAGCTGTTAGCAGTGTAGCTAGAGCCATCCGCAGAAATCGTGCTGGTCTTCAGACTACCAAAAGACCACCATCTTTTATCTTTGTTGGACCAACTGGTGTTGGTAAAACAGAGCTTGCAAAATCACTTGCCTTTGAAATGTTTGGAAATGAAGATGCCATCATTCGAATTGATATGTCCGAATATATGGAAGGTCACTCTACTTCTAAATTAATTGGTGCACCTCCAGGATATGTTGGTTATGATGATGCTGGTCAATTAACTGATAAAGTAAAAAGAAAACCTTATTCTATTATTTTATTAGATGAAATTGAAAAAGCACATCCAGACGTATTCAATATCTTATTGCAAGTACTAGACGATGGAAAATTAACCGATAGTCAAGGAAATACTGTTAGTTTTGCTAACACCATTATCATTATGACTTCTAATGCAGGTTCTAACCTAAATAACAATTCTATTGGATTTGGTGGGCAAACTATTAATAAAAACAAAATTATGGATAGCCTAAAAGAGGTATTTCGTCCTGAATTCTTAAACAGAGTAGATGAAATTGTAGCCTTTGATAGTTTAAAGCAAGAACAATTACTACAAATTGTTGACTTAATGTTAAAAAATACGGTTCAAGCTTTAAAAGAAAAAGATATTCAAATGGAAATTTCTAAAACTGCCAAAGATTTTGTTTTAGAAAAAGGTACTGATGTTAAATTTGGAGCAAGACCATTAAGAAGAGCTATTCAAAGATACATTGACGACGAACTTTCGGAAATGATTTTACGTAGCCAACTTTTAGATGGAAATACTGTCGTAATTAACTTAAAAAATAACAAACTAAACTTTGAAATTAAGTAGGAGAAAAATTCATGTTAAAACATATACCAAATATTTTAACCGTTATTCGACTTTTATTGATACCACTTATTGTATTTTATATTTTTACAGGCAATTATATTTTAGCTTTTGTGTTTTTTACCATATCTGGTATTACTGATATTGCTGACGGTTTTATCGCAAGAAAATTTAATTTAATTTCCAATTTTGGAAAACTAATGGACCCTTTAGCTGATAAACTAACCCAAATTGCTACTCTTGCTTCTTTAGTATTTACCGATATTATCCCTGTTTGGATTTTATTAGTAGTCTTTCTAAAAGAATTTATTATGATTTGTGGTGCTTCTTTCCTATATGGAAAAGATGTTGTTGTTTATAGTAAATGGTATGGAAAACTTGCGACAGTTCTATTGTATATCGCTATTGTTATTTCTCTTTTATTAAAACAATTTGAACTGGCTGGTGTTTGGGAAGATATTGATTTAGCAATTTTCATATTTGCTTTGCTTTCAACGATTTTCTCTTTGGTTATGTATGTAAAAGATTTATACCAAAAAGGTTTTATTGATAAACAGGACTTAAAAAAAGAAGTAACAGTTGATAAAAAAGAAAAGAAAAAGAGGAGGGATTAAGGGACGTTCCTTAAAATCCCTCTTCTTTTTCTTTTTAATATCTTCTTTCTTAATGTCCATCTATTTCTCCGAAATCGTCATGATTTCCTGGAAAACAAGGATTTAAACTATTTTCTTTCCCCTGTATTTTGGTTTCAAATTCTGAAATTTGTTGTAATATTGATTGTATCTTTTCTATTTTTTTCTCTTTTACTCTTACTGTCTTTTCACTATCTTCTATAAAGCTTTTTCCCATCTTTATCTTTTTTTGCCATTCTAACTCTTTAATGGCTTCTTCTTTTTGTTTTACAAGTTTTTCGAAGCTATAAACTTCTAATACATAATCCCTAAACCTTTTAATATTTTCTTCATTACAAAATCCATTTTTTACATCTAATGAAAGAATTCTACATGATTCTGCATGTTCTATCTCTTTTACAGATGATATGCACAATTGTTTACTACTCTTTCCAAATCGATTTTTTCCTATATTCTTAGGCTCTATTTCTTTTGCACTGTTAAGGTTTTTACGTGCTTCTATTGTAAAATCATATTCTGTTTTTGAAAAAATAGTAGCCAACCAAATTACTTCTTCTATACTTAGTTCTTGATTGCCTGATGTTATATTAAAAATATTATTTTTCCTTTCATCTAATTCTTTTTCAAATTTACAGACAATTTGTGCAAACTCATATTCTAATTCGTCTATTTTTGGTCTTTTATTTGAAAAAGGAAGTAATACCTTTTTTTCAATGATACTAGTTCCTCTATCATGATGACTTGGATCGTTTTTAATCTCTTCAACTAAACTTCGATCATCTTCTAACTTCAATTGCATATCTCTTGAAATTTTTAAATAGGGTAAATCTTCTTCTTTTACAATAAATGCTATATTTTGTTTAACAGTCCTTATGTGAGGATTAAGTATCAACTTCTCTAATTCCTCTGTTGTAAGTACAACTAAATATTGATTTCCATTTCTATAAATATTCTTTTTTCCTTCTATTTCATCCCCTGTTACCCCATTTTCAATTGTAGCATCTACATTTATAGTTTCATCATGTTTATTATAGTTACTAACTCTTCCATCCAATCCAGAATTTTTATAGATTAGAGCTCTCCAATCATATTTTTTGTATTCTATTCTCTCTTCTTCTATTGCTTCTTCCTTTATAGGCTGTACTTCTACCTTTTCTTTTACTCTTCTAAAAAATTCTTCCCTTCTTGTTTCACTAGTAGAAGTCTCTTGCGTCTCTTTTCCTTGTATTGGATTTAATGCTCTTTCAACTTCTATTGGTTGTTCTATCGTTTGTGATGTGCCCCCGAAGTTGTCCTCGTTCTGATTTTATCCCCATTAAACTTGAATTTACACTCCCTTTCAATGCATTAGGTTCTTCCACTACTTTTTGTAATAAAACATCCATCCATTTTAATAATTTCGTATTATCTTTTTCTACTTCATATGAATTAACAATTTCAATTATTTTTTCCAAAAATTGTTCGTATTCCTTCTCATTTCCTTTGGTCTTTTTAGATAACTCTAACATTAGTTTTCCTATTAATGTTGTTACTTCCATTCTATACCTCCTTTTAAACCATTATTTTAATTATAACACTTTTTCCAATATTATGCAAACCTTAAACAAAATACTTTTTATCATCAAACCAAAAAATGAACCCGCCTTATTAAAACATTTTTGTTTAATAATTTGAGTTCACTTCATTTTTAGATAGTCAATTTCATAAATTATTATTTATTCAAAATCTTCAATTAACTGATTTAATTCTTGTTTTCCATTCACCCCAATTCCTTTTTCCATATTAATTTTATCGGTTTCTGGTAAATATTCGGTTGTAATTCCTGTAACCTCCACTTCCACTTGCTCACCGTTTGGCAAAATTTGGTATATCGTAACTTGTCCCTCTTTGTCTTTTACCATATAATGCTCTCCACAACTTCCTTCCTTTTCTTGATGTAGTATAACTTCATTACTTGCAAAACTCTCTACTTCTGCTTCTGGATATTCTTCTTGTATTTGCTCTTTACTTAAGTTGACTAAGTTTTGTGGCAAATTGGCATATTCACTTTTCGTATGTCCACATTCTATAAAGTGTGTTTTGATGGTTAAGGAACAGTTTGGAGAAGTTTTTTCTTGCTCCGTATTAGCTTTTATTGTGTTTTCTAGCTCCATTCCTTCGTATTCATCTGTACATTCGTCTAATATTTCTTCTTCTGCTATTTTCGTTTCTATGTTTGGCACTTCTTTTTTATCTTTTGGGCTAACTATCATAAAAGCTGTGAATATGGCACCAATTATTACCATGATGGCCAATAGTGTTACTATGATTTTGTTCATAATTTAACGCTCCTTTTTATACTTTTTACTAGTATTTACAAGGTTTGTTAAATTTATACGGTTGTTTTTAATTTGTTTTTAGATAGGCTGCTACTGCTTTTTTTATCAATTCATTGATTGAAATATTTTTTTCAATGGATTTCATTTTTGCCTTATTATGCAAGTCTGTTCCTAATCTAACATTTAAGGAACCTTTACATTGTTTTTCTGGTTCTTTTTTTAGTTCTCTGCACGTTTTTAGATAACTTTCAATAGCATCCTTAAAATCTTTTTTTAATTCTTTAACAGACTCTCCTTCAAAAGAAATTATATCTTCTCTTAGTCCTTCTATATGTCCGCAAAAGCATTCATCTTCATCGCTATATTGTATTTGTGCCCAATACCCTTTATATTTCATAATATTACCCATTAAAATCTCCCCTTTCTTTTAGTTTATTGATTATTAAATTAATTTGATATGGCTTTAATATATTTTTTGGATGTGGCTTATGTAATTCTATTATTCTATTCTGATTGTCTATAAATTTTACTCTTGAACCAGAAGTCTTACCTTTATTATTTTCAATAAACCCAAAATTATTTAAAATTTTCTTTGCTTCATCATATGTAAAATCTTTTGGTTTCAATTTTAGTCTTTCTATTTCTTTTTTTAATTTACTCATATTATATCACTCCTTCTTACATTTGGCAACTAATATTAGTTGCTAAATGTTTTTTAATAATTCAATCTCTTATCTAACCAAACCTTACCATTCCTATTTACATTTATCCTAATCTCGCCATCTAAATCTGTTCTAAACACTTTACCTCCACTTTGCTTTAGCCTCTCCACGACCTCCTCATTTGGATGACCAAACGTATTATTTCTTCCTACGCCAATTAGTGCAAACTTAGGCCTAACTGTCTCTACAAATTCTTTGGTCGAAGAAGTTTTTGAACCGATGATGGGCCACTTTTAAAATGGTTGCTCTTAAATCCCCTCCTGTTTTCCTCTCGTCCAACATTTGTTTTTCTGCAACTTCTTCAATATCCCCTGTAAACAGCATCGAAAAATAATTGTAATTTAGCTTTGCTACCATCGAATTGTTATTTAAAATATTTTCACTCATTAGTTGGTCCTTGGGCCACAAAATGTCAAAATAAACATTCTTTTCAATCGCAACTCTGTCTCCCTTTTTTACAATCAAAACATTTATATTTTTCTGTTTCAATATCTTCTTAAAATCTTCATATTGTTTCGAAGGTTCCCCTTGTTTCGAAATCACTACATTTTTTACATGTAATTCTTCCATCACCCTTAGCAATCCGACCAACGTGGTCTTGGTCAAAATGGCTGATAAATACATAATCTATTACCGTATATCCTCTATCTAATACATAAGGAATTACAGTCTTTGTTCCTACGTCAAACTCATCTCTTAGACTTCCTCCCCCATCTATCAAAATCGTCTTATTTTGAGGTGTCACAATAAAAGTACAATCTCCCTGCCCTACATCCACAAAATAAATCTTCAAATCTTTTGGCAAATGGGATAAGCCAAGTACAAAAATCACCACTAAAACGCTATAACGTAAATACGTTCTCTTCCTCTCACGAAATCGATAGCGAAATAAAGCAATTAAATTTTTTATTCTTTGGTAGGTTACTATGCTTTCCTTCGTCTGATAAATAGAATAAAGCTTACTTAGTAGCAAAATACCTATATAATAGAAAATTATCATACTAATACTTGGTGTTGGAATATAGATTTTAGAAAGTGGTAATTGACTAAAACTAGTTATTAGATTCAAGAAATCTAACATAATGGATAGCAAAATAAAAAATGGTTTTATTAAAAGACTAAAAAAAGCTACTATAATAAGTGGACCTATTATAAAACTTACTAATAAATTGGTAATTAGAAAATAGATACCAAAACAGTTAAAATGATAAAACAAAACTGGTAAAATCATAATTTGTGCTGATACACTAACTGCCACAAATTCTTTTATTTTTGTGAAAATAAGATTATCTTTTTTGAGTGGTATTTTATTTAAAATTTGAAGAATAGTAGAATGAAATAAAAGGATACCTATCGTTCCTAAATAGGAAAGCTGAAGCCCTACGTGACAAAGCAAATAAGGATTATATATTAAAATACCTAATAAGGAAATAGCAAGTGAATTCCAAACATCACTTTTTCGATGTAAAAGTCCTCCCATTATTGTAATAATTCCCATAACAACTGCTCTGGTAATAGATGGTGAAAAACCAGTTATTAAAATGTATTGCATCAAAATAATGATGGTTAGGATTTTGGTTTTTTTCTTTCCAAATGCTTTGCTAAAAAATAATTGTATTCCTATGATGAGATAACTAATATGCATTCCAGAAATAGCTAAAATATGTGATAAATTGGAAGTTTGAAAATGTTCTTTTACCTCTTCTTCTATGTCTGTTGTATCACCTAGTAAAAGACCTTTCAAAATAGCTGCCTTTTCTTTTTCTAGATTTTCTTCTATTGTTTCTTCGATACTTTGCTTAATGTCGTTAGAAAACTTCCTTATTAAATTTTGCTGCGTTTTGCCGAATACTTCTACTTTGTCAACTTTTACTCTACCTACTATTTTTAGCGTTTTCAAATATCCGCCTGTCATTATACCCACCATAATTTCTTTGTTTTTCAGGTGCTTTATATTCTCCTTGGATTTTTATTTTTTCGCCATACGCTAAATCTTTTTGTTTTTTATTAACTTGAATAAATATTTTGAAAGGTTTAGAACTCAATAATTTTACTTGATATAAATTGTAATATTGCTTTTCTATTTTCTGACTTACAACTACACCTGTCACTTCTATATTTTCGCCATCCTGAAAGAAAAATTCATAGTTTTTATTTTGCCATAAAACAATGGAATTCGATAGAATTGAACTTACTATTAGAATAAAGATTACTTTTCGATTTATCACTAATTTTAAATATCGACTATATCTTTTGTATGAAATTAATTTGATTTTTCGCTTTTTATGAGTGAAAAAAATTTTTCTTTGTATGATAAATATTGCAAGTATTGGGATATAACAAAGGACTATACTACATGAAAAGTATAGCCCCCCTAATATACCTATGATATATCCTATTACTGCAACTAAAATTGGTCTTTGTTTCATATTTCTCCTTTTTTAATTGCTTTTTAGATTACTCTTCTTGCTCCTAAATAGTTACTTGCCGCTTGGTTTAATGGTACAATACATACTGATTTTCCTGGTCTTGGTGCATGAATTACTTGCCCTCCACCAACATAAATTGCTACGTGACCACTATAAATAACTAAATCTCCTGCTGCTAAGTTACTTCTACTTACTGGTGTTCCTGCTCCTGATTGCCCTCCTGAAGTACGTGGTAAGCTTACACCAAAGTTTCTAAATACATAAGAGGTAAATCCTGAGCAGTCAAATCCTGTGGAAGGTGATGACCCTCCATACGTATATTTTGTTCCTATAAATTGTTTTGCATAAGCTACTACTGATGAACCATTTCCTGATACTGGCGCAGTACTAGTTGTTTCTTGTTTTGCTGTTGTGTTTGCTTTTCTAGGTGTTGCACTTCTTGATGTTTCTTGTTTTTTGGTAGATAGTAAAGAAGATGAAATATATCCTTCTTTTTCATTTACTTTTACCTTACTCCATCCGTTTTCTTCTGCTAATACGTCAACTGATGTGTTTACTGGTAAATTAGCTAAAATTTCTGATGAAGTGTTTGCTTCTTTTCTTACATTGATACTACTTGAATTTACATATAATGTTTTGATGACTGTTTGTTGTACTGGTGCTTCTACTTCTGGCTCTGCTACTACTGGTTTTGTTTCTTCTTTTTGGATTTTTTCTTTTCTTATCCATCCTTTGGTTGTTTTGGCTTCTACACATACCCAACCATTTACGATTTCTATGACATTTATTTCTTCGTCTTTTTTTACTTCAATGGTGTCTGTTGCATTGATAACTGGTACAATTTTTAATTTTGTGTCTTCTGCTATTTTGTTTTTTCCTAATTTGATTTCTTTTTCTTCTGTTTCAGTTTTTTGCTCTGCTTCGTTGCTTTTGTTTTCTTCTTTAGGTTGTTCTGCTTCTTCTTGCTTTTCTACTGTTTCTTGGTTTGAAGTTGTAGCATTTGGTTCTACTTCTCCATTTACTGTAATTAAGTCTTGTCTTACATATCCTGTCATTCCTTTTGCTTTTACTTGATACCAATTTCCTGTTTTTTCAATAACTTCTACTTCTTCATTGATAGATAATTGTTCTAGAATTTTGGCATTTTCTTCTGCGGTTTCCCTAAGGTTTGCTGTTTCTACTCTTACTTTTGCTGTGTTTGCAGCTAAACTCATATTGATAAAAAATAAACTGATAATTCCTACGGCTGCCATCATTACAATGCTTTTAATGTTCATTTTACTTTTCATTTTTTCTTGCTCCTTATTAAAAATTTAATAATTTTTCATCTGTCACGACTCTTTCTATTATATCCCTAAAAGAAAATTTTGTCAAGTTTTTAAATTTTTTCCAGAATTGGTTGACAAATCTACTTTTCTATAATATAATATTCTCGCTTAATATTAAATGATTAAAACTTCTCCCCGGTAGTTTTAAATTGTTTAATAATAAAAACAAAATTAGAAATAGGAGGGTATTGTTACCATGAATAATACTACATATAGTGCAAAAGTCGGTGAAGTTGAAAGCAAATGGTATATTATTGATGCAGCCAACAAACCACTAGGTAGAGTTGCAACAGAAGCAGCAAAATTATTAAGAGGAAAACACAAACCAACATATACACCTAATATTGATACAGGTGATCATGTTATTATATTAAATTGTAAAGATGTTATTTTAACAGGAAATAAATTAAATCAAAAAGTTTACAGACACCACTCAGGTTATATTGGAGGAATGAAAGAAGTTCCTGCTAAGGTAATGCTTGAAAAAAATCCAGAAAAGGCTATGACTTTAGCAATAAAAGGTATGTTACCTCATAACTCTTTAGGAAGAGCTCAAGCTAAAAAATTAAGAGTATATGCTGGAGCAGAACACGAAAATCAAGCACAAAAACCAGAAGTATGGGAGGTAAAATAGTATGGCTAAGAAAGAAAATATTGTTTTTTATGGTACTGGTAGAAGAAAAAGCTCTGTTTCTAGAGTTAGATTAGTAGAAGGTACTGGAAAAATAACAATTAATGGAAAAGATATTGATGAATTTTTCGGATTAGAAACTTTAAAAGTTATCGTTAGACAACCTTTAACAGTTACAAATACAACTGCTAAATATGATGTTATTGCTACTGTAAAAGGTGGCGGTTTCACAGGTCAAGCAGGTGCAATTCGTCATGGTATTGCTAGAGCTTTAAATGAAGCTAATTCTGAATATAGACCAGCTTTAAAACAAAATGGTTTCTTGACAAGAGACCCTCGTATGAAAGAAAGAAAGAAATATGGTCTTAAGAAAGCTAGAAAAGCTCCACAGTTCTCAAAGAGATAGAAAAGAGCCCGTTGGGGCAAGAGATCAAAAACCTATATACAAAGCGGTAATCTATTTAGATTACTGCTTTTCTTTTATTTAGTAAAATCCATTTAAAGATAATTAAAGTATTCAAAAATAACTAACTAATATATACACAATATGCAAATTTAAAAAGGATGTCATATTTTTAACAATATACATACCACTATCTTTCCATTTCTTCCTCATAAGATAAATCATTTATATCACATTGTTTATATGCTACATTTTGTATTTTGGCCATATTTTCTATCGAGTCTATTTTAATACCATTGCAAATCACGTCGCCATAGTCTCTAACATATGCAAAAGCGTAATAATTTCTATCTATATTTCTATTTTCCTTATTTAATTGACTTAATCTAACGTCTCGTATATCTTGCACATTTCTATCTGAATCAATAAGTATCCAATCGTATTGTCCTACAATATTTCTTAGATAACAAGCAACAAAATAATGTCCTTGCGTTCCAATTTTTTCTCCTCTATCTATTCTTTTTCCCCATTCTTTGTTCAAAGTTATAATTTGCATAGTTGGTATATTCTTACTTCTTGCTAATGATGTGAATAGTGTACTGCTATCACAACAACCAGTTCTTTCTCTTGATTTTAAAATTTCAGTTGCTGTTCTTTTGAATTTTCTAGAATCACTACCATTGTGTAATCTTGATGTATTTTGATGCATCCACACTAATATATTTTTTATTAATATTCCATCAGTTTGCCCACTTATTTTTTCAGAAATCTCTTTTATTTCATCCGTTACTTCGGTTCTTTCTCCTGATTGCAAATACTTACTTATATTATTAAATTCTGGCTCAAGTAATAATCCTTCTTTTTTCAATTAACTCACCATCTTTCTATAAAAATTGTTTATTTTGAATATATACTAGAAGTAGAAACCCCACCATCTACTGTATAAATTCCTCCTGTCACATACGAAGCTTCGTCGCTTGCTAAAAAGCCAACTACATTGGCAACTTCATCTGGATTTCCAATTCTTCTCATAGGAATTCTGTTGCTGCATTTCTTTTTAGCCTCTTCCTTGATAAAACTCTTTTCTAATAATTCAGTAAGTATTGGACCAGGTAACACACAATTAACTCTAACCCCCAACTCTGCATATTCTTGTGCTAAACATTTGGTAAACATGATAATTCCCGCTTTGGTTGTACAGTATAGTGGAGAGGTTAACTCTGGAACTAAGCCTAAACACGAAGCAATATTGATAATACACCCTTTTTGTTCTTTTAATTTATCAATTACATTTCTAGTCACTTTAAAAGTTCCTTTAATATTTATATCAACCATATTATCTATATCATTATCTGTTGTTTCTTCTAAATATTTTTCAAAATATACTCCAGCATTATTTACTAAAATATCTACACTCTCTATGTTCTCCATCGCCTTTTTTATTTCTTCGTCTTTTGTGATATCAACTTTATAATATTCAAATTTCTCATTTGGTCTTTTAATATCAAAAATAATAACTTTAGCTCCTAATTCATCTAATTTATTAACAATTGCTTTGCCTATTCCATTGCTTCCACCAGTTACAATTGCTACTTTTCCTTTTAAATTCATACCTAATTTTTCCTTCCATCGTTTTCTTTAATAATTTCTAACACTTTTGGTATCGTTTGCAAATTACGCTTTCTTCCCATATGTCCAATATTCGGTATCATACAAGATATCCCTGCTAAATTTTTAAATCGCTAAGTTAAAAAGCTCCGAAGTTCTTATCTTCGAAGCCAACCATTCTAATTCTTCAAACTTTGCATTGGAGCTGGAATTTGACCACCTCTATTAATAAAATCTGCTGAAGAATGTTTATTCACTCTCATAATTGGTCCGTGACCTAGTAAACCGCCAAAATCCAATTCTTCTCCCTCTTTTTTTCCAATCGCTGGTATTACTCTAACTGCTGTTGTTTTTGAATTTACCATTCCAATAGCTGCTTCATCTGCAATAATTGCAGAAATTGTCTCCGCTGGTGTCTCTCCTGGAATAACAATCATATCTAAACCAACACTACAAACAGCTGTCATTGCTTCTAATTTTTCTAATGATAATGCTTGGCATCTAGCAGCATCTATCATACCAGCATCTTCTGTAACTGGTATAAAAGCTCCTGAAAGTCCTCCTACTTTAGAAGAAGCCATAACACCACCTTTTTTAACAGCATCATTTAACAAAGCTAACGTTGCTGTTGTTCCATGTGTTCCACATTTTTCTAGTCCCATCTCCTCTAAAATATGAGCCACAGAATCTCCTACTGCTGGTGTTGGTGCTAATGATAAATCGACAATTCCAAATGGTACCCCTAATCTTTTGGAAGCTTCTGTTCCCACTAATTGTCCCATACGTGTAATTTTAAAAGCTGTTTTCTTAATAATATCTGCTATTTCTGTAATATTAGCATCTTTTGCCCTAGCAATTGCTGCTTTTACCACACCTGGACCAGAAACACCAACATTAATTATACATTCTGGCTCTCCTACACCATGAAAAGCTCCTGCCATAAATGGATTATCATCTGGGGCATTACAGAATACTACTAATTTGGCACTTCCTAAACAGTTATTGTCTGCTGTAAGTTCACTGGTTCTTCTTATAATTTGTCCCATTAATTTACATGCATCTAAGTTAATTCCAGATTTTGTTGACCCTATATTAACAGAAGAACAAACTCTCTGCGTTTTGCTTAGTGCTTCTGGTATCGAATTAATTAATTCTTCATCCCCATTACTAAATCCTTTTTGTACAAGTGCTGAGTAACCTCCTATGAAATTGACATTACAATCTATGGCCGCTTTTTCCAAAGTCAAAGCAAATTTCACTGGATTTCCTTTGCAAGCTGCTGAAATAATAGCAATCGGAGTTACGGATATTCTTTTATTAATGATTGGTATTCCATATTCTTTTTCGATATCTTCTCCCACTTTTACTAGATTTTTAGCACACTTTACAATTTTGTTATACACTTTTTCACAAGCCTTGTCTATATCTGGGTCAATACAGTCTAATAACGAAATCCCCATCGTAATAGTTCTAATATCTAGATTTTCTTCTTGTATCATTTTTATGGTTTCTAATATATCTCCTGTGTTTAACATTTTTTCCTCCTTTTATATACGATGCATTGAATTAAATATATCCTCATGCATTACATGAATTTGAAGTTCTATTTCTTCTCCCATTTTTACTAATTCATCTTTTAATGTCCCTAACTCATCTGTTAGTTTTTCAATATCAATTAACATTACCATCGTGAAAATTTCTTGTAATAATGTTTGATTAATATCTAAAATATTGGCATTGTATTTAGCACAAATGTTACTTATTTTTGCTACAATCCCTACTTGGTCTTTTCCAATTACCGTTATAATTGCTCTCATTTTTATCCCTCCATTTAATTTTTTCCTATCATATCACATTCTTTCCCAAAAATCAATTTTGCGATTCTAATTCCCATCTTTTTATGTGCTTTTGTGATTTAAAACACAAAAAACAACCACCAGTGTTGAACTTAGTGGCTGCCTCCTTATATTAATTTTTTCTATTTAAAATTTGCGAATCTGCTTATTATAATTTTAGAATACAAGAACTTAGTTCTTACAAATAAAGTACTGCTCTAAACGCAACACCATCGCTAGCACCAGAAATGCTGTTGCTATTACGACCGCTGGTGTAATTGCTACTGAATACATAATTGCCACCTCTACTAACACATGGATAGCCAGAATAGCTAGAAGTTTCTGTATTCCATTCAATATCATTACTTGCTATATCCCATATATTACATATTTTATCTTGCTTCGTCAAATCTGTTAAATTATTAGTTCCTTGTGGTGCTAAAGAACTATTTAAACTATTTTGTTGTGAATATGGTTTTGTTTTACTTGTGCGCTTATCAAATGTTTGTAAAAATACAATCGCTGTATCCCATGCATAGCTATTGACCAAATCACTTGTAAACTTTTTGTCTTCCCCATACATTTCTCTTGCTAAAGTTGCTGCTTGTGATTGCGTTACATAGTTATACACATAATCATTCGCTTTTAAAGTTACTTGTGACAAGGCATCTGTTTCAGATGTTCTTCGTGTTATAGTTCTTGCTTCATATCTTCCAATATAGTATCCCTTATTTAATATTGCAGTCGTTTTAAAAGCCTCAATATTTTTAGCAGGAATATTATCTGTCGTACTATCTTTTAACCCTTCTGTATAATAAATACTATCTAAGGTTGTTTTTAATTGTTCTTCTGGTTCTGTTTTTGATAATTCTGTATTTATCGTTCCATCTTCATTAAATACATATCTATTCAATTCAATTGTTTCACTTGTATTTTTATCTACACTTGTATAAACATTTCCTACTGGTATCCAAACAAATTGACTTCCTGCAGTTGCTCCGTGACTTACATCTTCAATTACTACTCCTCCTGTTACATCTATTGCTGAATCTTCTGCTATTTTAAATCCTCCTGGTACTTTTACTTCATTTCCATAAGTATCGGTAATGATTGTTGGATTATTTTCATCCAAAACAGTTCCTGTGTTTTTTGCTTCTTCTACTGTTGAAGCAATTGGTGGATTTGGCGTTGGGTTATCTCCTGAGCCACTATTTTCCTCTTCTACTGTTACTTTTCCATTTTCGTCAATCTTTACATCATAGCCATCTACATTTACCGTAATTGGTAAGTTAGTTATTTTTGGTGGAATGGATTCTTTGTCAATTCCTTCTACCTTATCTAAGTTTGTTTTTAACTGTGTATAATCCAGCTTTCCACTATCATCAAAACTACTCATTACTGCCATTTGTACCTTTTCTTTGGCTCCTGCTTTCTCTGTTTCTGTTTTAGCAGTGTTTGCTTTACTCAAAATTCCATTCTCTCCTGTTAAGGTTGCAATACTTACTGCTGCTAAAATTAACAAGACAATTATTATTATTACTAATGCAATTAAAGTTATACCTTTGTTAGCTTTTAATTTATTTCTTACCTTATTTTTATTCATCTCATTTCCTCCCTTTCGTTTTCTATTTCTTACTTCTTTTGCTTATTATTCCTCTTTTTTTTAATAATATTACACGAAATTATTTTCTTTTTTCAATGTTTAGTATATTTTTAATGGTTCTTAATTTCATATATGTATTTTATCAAATATGAAAATTACTGTCAACAAATTAACATAGTTCTTATTACCCGACAGTTTTTTGAAAATTTATGGATATAAAAATTTTTTTCTACACAATAGTTTTAAAAGTTTCCATACTTAATAAACACTATTGTGTTTTTTCTTTTATTTTTATTTATACTTCATAAAGTATAAAATCACACCTGAGCTTTGGAATTCCATACGAATTAAAACATAAATTAAAATAGATTAAACCTGTATTAAATAATGACAATATCCTCTTACTTTTGTCTTTCTTTTTATAAAATTTTATTTTTATATAATTTCTGTCCTTTCCTTCTTTTGCTGTATATTCTGCCCCTAATATCGTTAGCCATAACATCGCTACACACATGAGCCCAAACATCGTCTTAAACGATTGCGCCTTTTTCATTTTTGTACTTTCTAATCGAAATCCATTTGACTTTTGATTTTTAAATATACTTTCTATTGAACCAAATCGATAACTATAATTTTTGATTCCTTCTTCTACATTTCCATTGGTTAGTACATAAATTGCTTCCTTATGCCCTTCTAATTTACTCACTGCCATTTTTGTTGCAAAGTTATGCCTTACTATTATTACCTTTTCAAAATATTGTTCCTCTTTTTCTTTTGGTGCTACATCTTTTGTATATCCTGCTAATTCACCATAATTATGAATATAGAAGGTTAGCCTTGACTTTACTCTTATACAATATATGGCTCCTTTTTCTTCTATATATTTCATTAACCTACATTTGTCAAACCATCTATCTGCTAAGAAAATTATATTTATATTTTCGCTTTTATCTTCTAATAATTCATATACATATTTTACGCCTTCCTCTATTAATTCTGTTTTACATGCTCCTGATTGATTTTTTCCTTTGAAACTTCTGAACCATAATGGTATTCCGTTGCTTTCCTAACCTCATTGAAAATACTAATACTGTAAAATCATCTCTACAATACATATGGTCCATTGTTATATGTATTTCTTTCTTGTTTATTTTATAGTTTTTTATGACTTCCCTTATGATTTCATCATAAAATTCATAAACATCAAACTTAGGATTATTAAAAAATCTTTCTAATCTCCTGGTTGTTGATGCAGGAAATACTTTTAAAAAGTTACCTTTCAATTTCTTTACAATATCTGCTGTTACTACTGATTCTGCTTCTATCATTCCTAAAATAATATATGGGATAATTTTTAGTTGTGGTTTGGTAACATTTGAAACTTTTTTAAAAAATTTTGCTAAATCACTTGCTAAATTCTTTTGGGTATTATACAATTTATTCATAAAAAACACCTTCTTTCGTGTAATGTATGTTGTATTTTTTTAGTCATCAACATTTTACCAAAGTTGGTGTTTTTTTGCAATTCTTTTACTTTTTCAAAAAACTGTCGGGTAATAAGATATTATTTCTACCTTTCTACAATACCTTTTAGTGTTACAAGTGCATTATAACTTATATACTGCAATTTTTCAATCCTTATTCTAAATAATTATCTATTTTCTTAATAAAAATCACGCTTTCTATAATATCAATTATACCATAAACCATAATAATAGCACCCATGATTTGTAGCATAGCCCCATTAGTCACAAGAATATACACGCCTGCTATAATCGTTACAATTGACAAAATTAAAGTCAATAACCACAATCTAGATTGATAATCTCTCCAAACAATTGTAGTTTGCAAATTCATAATACCACTATAAACAATCCAAAGAGCAATTAGTATTCTAAAAATTGAAGTTATAACCCCTGCACAAAACATAATAATAACACCAGCTATCACTGCCACAATGCTAATTGCCAACAAATAATTATCCTTCTTACCAGAAGCAAAATAATCAATTCCTTTTAAGCCTCCCATAATAATACACATTGCCCCTAACAAAATAGATATCATTGACATGATAAACTCTGGTCTTGCCATTAATGTTATACCAAAAATAATAAATAAAATTGATACAATAATGTCACTCCAGCTTGATTTCTTTAAAATTTTCTCCATTTACTCTTTCCTCCTCACTTATCCCCTTCTCCTATTTTTGCTATTTTATGACAATTTGTCTTTTTTGTCAACTTTTTTATGGCAATCGCTTAAAAATTTATGTACAAAGTGAGAAAATATAGT
>CANPHV010000011.1 GCA_947573965.1 uncultured Clostridium sp. | reverse complement strand
AGCCACTGTTGTTGTAAACATAGTGGCTGCCACTGTTGTTGTAAGGTTTTCCTACTTAAGAGGACGTTCAAAAATAGTATTCGTGTTACACTCGAATTCTATTTTTGAACAGCCTCTTAAGTAGGAAAACCTTTAGCGAACGACTTTAAACCGTTCGATAGGTCCTCATATTCAATTTGCTCTATCTAAAACTACTATTCTACTTGTCCTAATTTTACGGCTTTAGCGTTCAGCTCTACCATAAAGCCGCACGAACCCCAATGTAGTCGTTGGCATAGGTAGTACTGTAGCCGACGCGGTCGGAAGCCAGATAGCTAGAGCCATCGCCGTTGTAACTCCCACCCCTGTTAGCACACGGAGAGTTGGCACGGGTAGAGTATTCCAAGGTCCATTCATATACATTCCCAGCTAAATCATAAATACCTAGCGCACTGTTTCTATCAGTTGCTCCTGTTGTTAATAAAACACCTGAACTTGGCTTTGTATAATTACTAGTTGTATTCCAAGAAGCTACTGTACTTGGTGATGTCGTATATAATCCTTGTTCTCTTTTTATATCAAATGATACATTGCCATAATTCCCCCAACTAGATGAATCTGTTTTTAACTCTGCTTGTGTTTTACCACCTTTTACTTCAATAAATTTTAATACTAAATCCCATTGTATTCCAAACATTAAGCTTGCTTGTTTTCCTCCTGTTGCTAACTGTTTCGATAAAGTTTGTGCTTGACTACAAGTTACAAAATTATAAGGATATTTATCTCTTTGGATTAGTGGTGTTGTTAAGGCATCTGTTTTCGAAACTCTTGCTGTTTCTGTCCCCACTTCATATCTTCCAATATAAAATCCTCCATTTTCAAATACGCTTGACAACATACTGTTTTTCCAATTATTATATTCTGTCGCATTTGCAAATCCATGTTGGGCTGATGAATAAAAAGTATCTGTCCAAGTGCTTCTATATGCACTTGCATACGTTTGCATGGTACTTTCTATTTTTTCATAATCCTCTGAACTTGTAGGGGCTGTTCCTCCATTATAAGTTGCATCTGTATAAATAGATTTTGGTACTTCTATCCATACCCATTCATTATTATTACTATCTTTTACAATAATTCCTGTTTCTGGATTATTACTTATAATTTCACTATTGTCGTCTGGTAAATATGGTTTGGTATCTTCTGTAGATGGCAAATTTGACGTTGGTGGATTTGGCGTTGGATTTCCTCCTGTGCCTTCTCCTACTGTTACACTTCCATCTCCATTAATTGTTACCTCATAATCATCAACTGTTACTGTAATTGGTAATTTAGTTATATTAGGTGATGGCACTGTATTTTTGTCAATTCCCTCTACGTTATCTAAGTTTGTTTTTAACTGTGTATAATCCAATTTTCCGCTATTATCAAAGCTACTCATTACTGTCATTTGTACCTTTTCTTTTGCTCCTGCTTTTTCAGTTTCTGTTTTAGCTGTATTAGCTTTACTTAAAATTCCATTTTCTCCTATCAAAGTTGCAATACTCACTGCTGCTAGGATTAGCAAAACAATAATAGTAATAACAAGTGCTATTAAAGTAATACCTTTGCTTCCTTTTTCTTGTTTTCTTAACTTTTTAATACTCATACTTTCCTCCCCTTCTTTCGTTACTTTTTCTCACTTCTTTTGCTTATTATTCCCTATCTTAAAAAATAATATTCACACTTATTTTAGTTTTTTATTATTTTCTTTTGCTTTCAAAGGTATTTTCTTTTTTCAATGTTCTACTATTTTTTAAAATAGTTCTTAATTCACATTTGTATTTTACCAAATATGGAGAATGCTGTCAACAAATTAACATAGTTTTTGTTTGAATTGTTTTTGGCTTACTATTTTTTGCCAGACTCTAGTTTAAAGCTCTTAAACACTATCAAAATCATATCCCCTCTTCCCTATATGGTTGGTAGCAAACTGCTACAAAATACCAGTATTTTTTTCAATATTTTTATAGACAAGTTTTAACTATTATTGTATAATAAATGTGTATTATTTAAGTAAAGAAAGAGAGAAAAATTATGTTAGATAATCATGATAACCGAAACTTATCTGATGTATTCAAAGAATTACAAGAAATGCAACAAGTGCAAACCAATAATTCCCAGAAAACCACAAAAGCACCAAAGCCACCAAAAGCAAAAAAGCAATTTGCTTTTCCTTTTCGTAACAAAACCACCTACCAAAAATGTTATGATTTGAAGCTTTCCCACATTATTGTAGGTTGTGGTATTTTAATTGTCGGGTTAGCAGTATTCTTTCCAAAAAACACTTCCTTTACGCAAAGCTATGCCAAAGAAGAAACCTTAGAAGAAATATCAGAATACGAATTAAATCGTCATCGTTTAAATATGCAAAGTATTATCTCTGAAAATGCAGAGATGGACCGTGTAAAAGAGCAAGTTACAGAAGAACGTGATGTTGAATTTATCACAGAATACACCAACAATCCAACACTTCCTAAAAGTGAAGAAATTGTAAAACAAGAAGGGGTTTTCGGAAAAGAAAATGTTACCGCTATTAAAACCTACGAAAATGGTAATTTTGTAGAAGAAATCATCTTAGAAAAAGAAAAATTAGTTGACCCAATTTCAAAAATAATCGATATTGGTACTTCTGAATTTTTAGCAAAACACAAAGTTCATCTTGGCGACACTATGTATTTAGTAAATACCTCTAAATTAAAGAAAACTGCTAATGATAATGCAGAAGAAGTTGCTGAAGTAAAACAAAGTCTAGATGTAAAACTATTAGAATTACCAAGTGAAGAATGGTGCAAAGTTTCTTTTGACAATATAGAAGGTTATCTTAAAACTTCTAATTTGACTTCATCTTACACCACACCAAACATAATAGAGAAAAATAGAATTCAAAGAATTTTAATCAAGGTAAACATCGACATGGAATTAAACAGAACCAGTGGTTTAACTTTGAATGACTACAAAAAAATATTTACAGGGCTTCCAAACGATAAAAACAAAATATTCCAAGACAATTATGCTGCTTTCTATAATGCAGAAAAGAAATACAATATCAACGGTATCTTCTTAGCTTCTATTGCCATTCATGAAAGTAATTGGGGAACTTCTCAAATCGCAGAAGAAAAGAAAAACTTATTTGGTTATGGTTCTTATGATGCCACCCCTTATGAATCTTCTTTCGAATTTGCTGATTACTCAGAAGGAATTGAAACCGTTGCAAAATCTTTAGTAAAATACTACTTAAATCCATCTGGAACCAAAATCTATGATGGCGAAACTGCTGCTGCTTGGTATTACAATGGTCCTACCTTAAAAGGTGTTAACACTAGATACGCAAGTGACAGCGAATGGAATGAAAAAGTATTCAAATACATGGAAACCTTATATAACAGACTTCAATCATAAAAAATACGAGGAGGTCAAAATGAAAAAATTTAAAATAAAAAATGAAAGACTGGTCTTTACGCTTTTAATTATTGCTTTATTTACTGTGTTTTTGCTATATTATAATTTAGTATTTTCTGTTGTATTAGCCAGAAACTCATTTGCCAACGAAATGATAGCCATATCAGATGAAAATGAAACCCCTATCTTTACAGTGCAAAAGATTTTGCTATATAGCAATGCCAATGCAATTGATAATTCAAAGGACCAATCTTTAAAAGACATGAGCATTAACCAATATACCGATATTTCAATTTACCTTGATAATACCAACACTTCTTCTGAATTAACAGATGAAAATACAATTAAACAATTGTACATTGATGATATTGTTGCAACTTCAAGGGCTGATATGGGAACAAAAATTTTGAATTACAAAAATCCTTTGGATTTTGGAAAATACAAAATGATAGAAACACCAGAAAATAATCGAATTGATTTTAATATTGTAAATACTAATTCTGAAAATGAAAGTAATGATTATGCAAATCCTACTTTCTATACCGATTGTTCTAACCCTATTTCTTTAGGTTATATGAATAAAGATATTTTGACTAATTATGCTGTTTCACAAGATGCTAATACGGTTTCTTTTAATGGAAAGGTTTTGAAAGAAGCTAATATTAATTTGGAAGATATCAATTATACTTTAAGTTTTAAAATTCATATTGTTAATAATTTGAACCAAAAGTTTGTCTATCAAATGAATTTAAATGTTGGCTTAGATGATGATAATGGTGGCATTTATAATGGCTATGTTTATAGAGGTAAAACGCTTTCTGGTAATGATTATCGATTTTTTAAAGAGATTTAGCAATTGGCTAAATCTCTTTTTCCTATGTATTTTAATAGTTTTTCAGCTACTTCTATATTATTAAAAATAGTTTCATTGCTGTATCTATTTTTAATATACCATATTATTTTTAAAACAACATTAATGTATAAAGTTTCTAAAATTAGTTTTTTATCTTCTTTAAAGTGCTTGCTTAAAAGCGAAACAATTTCATTCATTTCTTTTCCCTCTATGCCAGATAATTCCAATTCTTCTCTTATAAATTGAGAAGTTTCTATTACTTTTGCCCCTATTATCCCATGTGGGTCAATTGCTTTCCAGCCATCTTTTGTCTTTAATATGTTTTTGTGATGTAAGTCATCATGTAATATATAATTCTTCAAATTCAATTTCTTTATTTTTTGATAAATACTATAAGCTATATCTACCATTTCAATAATTTCTAAATATTTTTTCTTATTCTGATAAACATATTCTATTTTTTCTTTAAATAATTCATCAAAAGTAGGAAAATCTTTTGCTTTATCATCTACCTCTACTAAAAGATGATTTGCTATATTGGAAAAAATTTTTATTCTCTCTTCTCTATCTTCTAACTGTAATAGTGAGTATCCTGGCGTAAGCCTTTCTAGTATCATTACTCTATCTTCTAAACATGAAGCATAACATTGGGGTACATATTCTGCTAAATAATATTTCATAATTTTCATTTCTGTAATACTTGTTTTTCCTGGTGCTCCTATTTTCATTACAATTTCTCCATATTGATGAGATTTTGCAAATATTACAATATTCATACTTAAATTTTCTATTAATTTTATATCTTGTAATTGGAATTGCTTTTTATATTTTCCTACTATATTATTTATGTTTTCTAACCATTCTTCCCCTTTTGCTCCATATCTATTTATGATTTTATTTTTGTATTCATTAGGTATTTCTAACATTCTTTATATCCTCTTTCTTTTTTCAATGAAAACATTTTTTGAGTCGAATTTTCCCTATTCTCTGGTGAAATTTATATTAAAATTATTTTTTTACTATTATAACTTCTCCTTCATTTTTTTTGGCTCTTTTATAATAAATTGGCGTTTCTTGCTCTTGGTTTAATTTTCTTAACTTATTGATAGCTATATTAAATGCTGTTTCGATATTTTTTGATGTATTGTACAACTCTTTTAATATTTCAAGTTCTCTATATTCATATTTACACTTGTGTCTTTCTACTAAACATTCAAACATCTTGTCTGTGCATTCTCTTTTTTCTTTTGCAGACATTGTTTTGTAGTTATTTAATATATCATGTTCTATGTCACTTCTTAATTTGTCTTGTTCTCCTACATTTTCATAAGCTATGTTGCATCTCTTATTTGCTTCTATCAGTATTTTATTTAATTCTTCTAATACCTCTAGTGATTTCATCTAATTTCTCCTTTCGTTATGAGTAATCTGATTGGCTTATTCTCTCCGAATTTTATGATAGATTAACTATATAATATTTGTTTTAAAAATACAAGCGAACAAAGCATTTTTGTATATTTTTATTCTTAAGTAAATTAATAATTAAAAACTTATTTAATAAAATCATAAAAATATATTGATTTTTAAATATCTCTTGATATAGCAAAACAAATATTTTGAACAAATTAACTAAAGGTGTTTTAATTATTTATGAAGATGAAAACGATAAAATAGAGATTGAAACTTTTTTGTATGATGAAACTCTTTGGCTACCACTTAATAAAATTGCTGAATTATTTGAAAAAAATAAAATGACTATAAGTGAGCATATTAAAAATATTTATGCCGAAGGAGAGCTAGAAAAAAATTCAACTATAAGGAATTTCCTTACAGTTCAAAATGAAGGTAGTAGAAGCGTTAAAAGGAATATTGACTATTATAATTTAGACTTAATAATAGCAGTTCGGATATAGAACAAATTCAAAAAAAGCAACAAAATTTAGACAATGGGCAACAGAAGTTTTAAAATCATATATCATAAAAGGATATAGTATCAATAAAGAGAAATTAAAAAATCCCAATAAATATGGAAAAGATTATTTTGATGAATTATTAGAAATTATTAAAGAGATTAGGGCGAGTGAAAGAAGATTCTATCAAAAAGTAACAGATATTTTTGCAGAATGTAGTATTGATTATAATAAAAATTCTGAAATTGCAAATGATTTTTATGCAACTATTCAAAACAAATTCCATTACGCCATCACAAATGAAACAGCAGCCGAGATAATCTACCATAGAGCAAATAGCAAAAAAGAACATATGGGCTTAACCTCTTGGAAACATTCTCCAGAGGGAAGAATACTAAAAAGTGATATTAGTATAGCTAAGAACTACTTAACTAATAAAGAATTAGAATTTCTACAAGATATAGTAAATATGTATTTAGATATAGCAGAGAACAGAGCAAAAAGACAAATTCCTATGAAAATGAAAGATTGGGTAGAAGAATTAAATACTATGCTAAAAACAAATAGATATGAAGTTTTAGACAATAAAGGAAGTATATCATCTGAACAGGCAAAAGAATTTGCTGAAAATGAATTTGAAAAATTCAAGGTAGAACAAGATAAAAAATTTATTTCTGATTTCGATAAAATTATAGATGAATGTAAAAAATCGAAATGATTTTTTACATTCTCATAAAAGTTTTTTATACATTATTCTTATTTTTAAATCAAAAAAGTGTTATTATATAATTACATTAAAAAAAAGCACTTAAAAAAGCGCTTCTTGTGGGAGATAGGGGGACTTGAACCCCCGACCTTTAGCCTCTATTCTTAAGAGACTCTGCTCTTCCATTGAGCTATACCCCCCGTGCTAAGTATAGTGTTTTTACATTATTGGAGGCGACACCCGGATTCGAACCGGGGATCAGAGTTTTGCAGACTCGTGCCTTACCACTTGGCTATATCGCCATATTATATCTTTGACAATGCTACCAGATACTGAGGTTGTAACTCACTTCGTTCGAACAACCACAGCAACTTGGCTATATCGCCATATACTATATGGAGCAGGTAACGGGAATCGGACCCGTAACTTAACCTTGGCAAGGTTACGTTTTACCACTAAACTATACCTGCAAATCTAAATTTGGCTATCGCCTTGCCAAAGCAATATTTTAACAACTTCTAATCTAAGTCTATTCACATTTAATTTATAATATTCCTAAGGCATTAATAATGATACCAAATTTATGAATTATTGTCAAGAAAAAATGAGGTAATCGCTTGAAATTTTTGCAATTCCTCATTTCTTTATTTTTAACTTTTCTTTTTAGTTGTTTTCTTAGTCGTCTTTTTGGTTGTCTTTTTTGGCTTCTTCTCTGTTTCCTTCTTAACATCGTTTGCCTCTTCTGGATTCCATTTTTCGCCTTCCTTTGGTTTATTCCAAGAAATATAATCACAAGAAGCAGGATTATTCTCACAAATATAATAATTTCGCTTCCTTTTTGTCTTTCTTACTTGTACCGTTGCTCCACATTTTGGACAAGGTACATCAATCGTCTCAACAATTGGCTTTGCATTTTTACACTCTGGATATCCTGGACAAGCCAAAAATTTACCATATCTTCCAAATTTATAAACCATCATTCTTCCACATTTTTCGCATGGTACGTCAGATACTTCATCAACTAGCTCTACATGTTCTAATTCCTTTTCCACCTTTTCAATTTCTTTTTCAAAAGGCCCATAGAACTCTCGTATCATCTTTTTCCATTCTTCTTTTCCCATCGCTATTTCGTCAAATTCATTTTCTATCTTTGCAGTAAATTCTACATTAATAACATCTGTAAAATTCTCTGTTAATAGTTTATTCACAATTCTACCCAATTCAGTAGGTGACAATTGCTTTTGCATTTTTTCGATATATCTTCTTTCCAAAATAGTTGTAATGGTTGGAGAATATGTACTTGGTCTTCCAATTTCCTTTTCCTCTAAGGCTTTTACTAAACTTGCTTCTGTGTAGCGTGGTGGTGGTTCTGTAAAACTCTGTTTTGGATTTAATTTTTTAAGTGTCAATTCTTGTTTTTCTTTTAATTCTGGCAACATTCCATCCTCTTCTTGTTCTTTTTGGTCTGTTCCCTCTACATATAAAGTCATAAATCCCTTAAAACGAATCATTTGTCCATTGGCTTTAAAAGTATAACCATTAGCATCGATTGAAACAGCCATTGTATCATATATAGCTGTTGCCATCTGACTTGCCATAAAGCGATTATAAATTAATTTATATAATTTGTATTGGTCTTTTGTCAAATAGTCCTTAATAGCTTCTGGCTCTAAATCTGCATAAGTAGGTCTAATACCTTCGTGCGCATCTTGTGCATCTTTGTTAGTTTTATAATATCTATTTTCATAATATTTTTCCCCATATGTTGCTACAATATGTTCTTTAGCTGCTGACCTTGCTTCTTCTGAAATTCTAGTAGAGTCAGTTCTCATGTAAGTAATCAAACCAACTGTTCCTTTTTCTGGCATCTTTACCCCTTCATATAATCCTTGTGCAATTGACATTGTTTTCTTTAAGGTAAAACCTAATTTCCTAGAAGCTTCTTGTTGCATTGTACTTGTTGTAAAAGGTGGTGCTGGATTTCTTTTCTTTTCTCCTTTTTTCACTTCTGTTATTGTATATTTTGCTTTGTCAATATCTTTCAAGATTCGGTTCATCTCTTCTTCTGAATGAACTTCTTGCTTTTTGCCATCTTTTCCATGAAATCTTGCTTCAAATTCTTTTTTACTTTTTGGTTCTTGCAAATTAGCATACAAATTCCAGTATTCTTCTGGTTTAAAATTCTCAATTTCTTCTTCTCTGTCAACAATTAATTTAACAGCAACAGATTGCACTCTTCCTGCTGATAGTCCTCTTTTTACTTTTTTCCATAAAACGGGACTCATTTTATACCCTACAATTCTGTCTAAAACTCTTCTTGCTTGTTGGGCATCTACTAAATTAATGTCAATGTCTCTAGGTTCTTTTATCGCTTTTTGTACAGCTCCTTTTGTTATTTCATTAAACGTTACTCTTGTTATTTTATTTTTTTCTTCCTTTAAAATCGTGGCTAAATGCCATGCAATCGCTTCTCCTTCACGGTCCGGGTCAGTTGCAATATAAATCTTCTTTGCTTGCTTACCTTCTTTTTTTAATTGTTTTATTAAATCCCCTTTTCCTCTTATATTTATATACTCTGGCTCAAAATCGTGCTCGATATCAATTCCCATTTTTGATTTTGGTAAATCTCTAATATGCCCCATCGATGCTAGTACTTTTGTACTTCCACCTAAGAATTTCTTGATGGTATTTGCTTTTGCCGGTGATTCCACTATTACTAATTTATCAGCCATGTAATCCTCCTTATTTTTATTTCCCCTTGTATTCTAGCGTATATCTTCACATTTTGCAAGTTTTTTGCAGATTTTTCATTGTTTTATACGACCAAGTCATTTAATATTTCGTCTAATTCCGTTGGTGTTACTTCATTTCTTTCTAAAGTCTTTAAAATTCCTTCAATTTCTTTTTCGTCTTCTGATATATTTTCTTTTTGTTTATTATCTACTTTTGTCCCTTCTTTTTTGTATTCTTTTTTCACAATTTCGATACCAAATTTTTCTCCTTCCTTCATTTTATAGTATTCTAATTTGATTGGATAGTCAATTCTTGCCTCCTCAAGTGTTTCTTGTTTAATAAATGTACTGCTGAAAAAAGTATTCATTTTTCAATCTTATCCCCTTTCTTTTGTGCAATCCACTCTTCATCATACTACTTTCTATTTGCGTTTTCAAGGATTTTTCATCGCAAAATTCTACCTATTCATCTTTGTTTTTACAAAATTTTCCTTTTTATCACTTTTTTCGTCTTTTCTCATCAAATTTCTAACAAAAAAACGAGCCTAAGATTTGCTAACAAATGTAAATTTTAAGCAAATCTTAGGCTCTCCATAATTATTTAGTTTTTTCATTTTTTAACTCTACATATAATTCTGCCATTGTTGCTGCATTATATGGATTTACATATAATATACTTAGCAAACCAAACGTCAATACCGATAAGAAATTCCATCCGAAAAAAGATAAATCTAAAATAAAAGTTTTCCATTTATTTCCCTTCATCATCTGTTTAGATAGTCTAAAAGCTTCTTTTCTTTTTATGGTAGGATTTTCTGCTAAAATATAAGGTATCATCCTGTATTCGTAAGTTTTAATAAAGCCACCTATAATGGTCAAATACCAAAGAGCATTGTAAATATTTCTTAAAAACATAATCATAGCCACATTAAGCCAATGTTCTTTTCGAAATACTTCTCCCATTACACTTACTTTGGGATTGTTTCCTTGTCTTGCTTTCAAAAAATAATTCTTTCCTCCTACAATTAATGGGTCTGCTACTAATACTGTAAAAGCAAATGAAAGAATAGCTCCTACTACCAATAAAATCCCCAATTTAGTCTGCTCCAAATGAAAAGAAGTGATGGCATCTACAATTTTAAAAATATATTTTTGGGACTTTGTAGCACTATTCAAATTAGCATCCATTGCTTCCCACACTTTTATCTGCGTTTCATCTAGTGCTTCCTTTACATTTCTTTGTGTAAAAAATGTATCTATTTTGTCTTCTGGAATTTCTTCCACTCTTTCTTCAATTTTGTTTACTACATAATTAGGGTCCATTGTATCTTCTGTTTGCCATACCCCCACAATGGAAGTTCCAAACTCTCCGGTGAACAATGCTATTAAAAAGCATACAACAATAGCTGTCCAATAATTTTTATGGACAACTTTTTTTGCTTTATCCTTTAACTCTTTTCTTTTCCACATTGGCTCTTCTCCTAATTACTTGATTTATGTTTCTTTTATTATAACCCAATTCTATTGGGTTAGCAAGTAGGACAGCAATAATTCTCTAAATTATTGTATTAATTAAGCAAAGCCCTATATGTCTTATATTCTGGCAAATAACTTTCTATTAAATTCCAAAATTCTTTTGAATGGTTCATATACTTTAAGTGACACATTTCATGTAACACTACATACTCTATTACTTTTTCTTCTTTTTTAGCAAGTTTCTTACTAATCGTAATATTTCTATTGCTAGAACAACTTCCCCAAGCATACTTAATATCCTTAATTCGTACCTTATTAGGCATTACTTTTAACAAGATAGCATACTTTTCTATCTTTGTTCTTACAATTTCTTCTAATCGTTCAACTTCTTCTGGTTCAATCATTTTTTCTACTATTTTAGGCTCTTGTTTTAATTTATCATAAATCCATTTTGACTTTTTGCTAATAAACTCTTGAATTTCTTTGTCTTTTAATCGATAGGGAACTTTTACCGTTACCCTTCCTTCTCTTACATAGATATACATATTTTTTATTGGGGATTTTATCAATTCATATGGTATTATTTTTTCCTTATACTGTATTTCTTGCTTCATGATTTCTTTTCTCCCTCTTCAAAATCCTCTTTTAATTTTAGCATATTTTCTACTTGCATTTTTCCAGCTCTTGTAACCATGTTATACCCATATTTTTCTTTTAAGGCATCTACTGCTTTATCTAATTTTTCTTGTTTATCATTTTTCTCATTTTTAAATAACGATAATTGTTGTTCGTCTTTTTCTACCAAATTGTCTACTCTTACGCCTACTAAGCGAATTGCTACTCCCTTTTGATACATTTGCTCTAACAATTCTTTTGCTTTTTCATAAATTTCTTTCGTTGACGATGTTGCTAATAATAACTTTGCTTGATGAGAAGTATCTTCAAAATCTTTTGTTCTTAATTGTACATTAACTGTATTGGCTAATAAATCATGCCTTCTTAGTCGATAGGTTACTTGTTCTGTTAGGGCTAACAATATTTCTTCTAGCTTTTTAATATCCGAAATATTTTGCGGCAATGTAACAGAATTTCCAATTCCTTTTGGTTTTTCTTTTTGATATTTTACTTCTGTTTTATCTATTCCATTGGCATATTCCCATATCATTATGCCATGTTTTCCAAATTTCTTTTCTAACATATTTTTATCGGCTTTTGCTAAATCGCCAATTGTTTTTATCTGTAAATTATATAATTTAGGTACCGTTTTTTTGCCTAGCATAAATAATTCTGATATTGGCAAAGTCCACATTTTTTCTGGAATTTCTTCTTTATATAATGTGTGTATTTTATCTGGTTTCGTAAAGTCTGATGCCATTTTAGCTAATAATTTGTTGTTTGCTACACCAATGTTTACGGTAAATCCCAATTCTTCTTTTACTCTTTTACTAATTTCTTTTGCCTTACCTAATAAAGTATCTTTCATAAGATAATTAGTCATGTCTAAAAAGCATTCGTCAATGCTAAATCTTTCTATTTTATCTGTATATTGCAATAATAACTGATACAAACTCTCTGAATATTTTTTGTAAATTTTGAAGTCTGAACGAAATATTTGCACATTAGGACATTTTATTTTGGCTTGATAAATTGTTTCTGCTGTTCTAATGCCACATTCTTTGGCTTTCATACTTTTCGCTAATACAATTCCTGATCTTTTTGTTTCGTCTCCTCCTATGATTGCCGGAATTTCTCTAATGTCTATTTCATTTCCTTGTTTTAGTCTTTCTACTGCTGTCCAACTTAAATAAGCATTGTTAACGTCTATGTGTAATATCTGTTTCTCCATAATATCACCAGTTTTATTATAGAATTTTTGTTTGGATTTGTCAAGCAAATTTATTTTTCTAATTTTCTTTTTTGCACCAAATAAGTAATCTTACTAATCCATGAAGAAGGAACTAGCTTTGCTCCTAACTTTGCCAATTTCACATCTATTCCTGGAACAATATAAAACTTTCCTTTTTCCAATTTCTTAATCGCATACTTTGCTACCTTCATACTATCTGCCTCTCTTAAATGAAACTTAACATTTGCCACCTTACAAAAATTAGTTTTCACTGGTCCTGGACATAAAATACTAATTTGTACCTCTGACTTTTCCTTCTTTAGCTCTTCTCTTATTCCTTCAGAAAGTCTTACCACATACGATTTTGTCGCATAATACGTAGCCATCAATGGGCCTGGCATAAAGCCAGCAATAGAAGCAACATTCAATATCTTTCCTCTTCCTTTTTCCTTCATATCCCTTAAGTATAACTTCATTAAAGTATGATACGCTACCACATTGGTATCTATCATCGCAATTTCTTTTTCCAAAGACGTTTTAGAAAAATTTCCACAATCTCCAAACCCTGCATTATTAATTAAAATATCCACATTTTTTACTTTTGTGTGGATATCCTTACAATTTTCTATATTTGACAAATCTGCTACTATTGTTTCAACTTCAATATGATTTTTTTCCTTCAATTCTTTTGCAAGCGCTCTTAACGCCTCTTCATTTCTAGCTACCAAAATCAACTCATACCCTTTCGTCGCTAGCACTCTTGCCATATCCCTTCCAATACCTGATGAAGCACCTGTAATCAAAGCCCTCATAAAACACCTCTTACTTATATTAAAAGCCAAAAAAATCCACACAGAGCCACAGGGGACGGACCTTTTTGGCACACTTTTAATCTTTTCTTTTAAATTTATTTAACAGAATTCCAACTGCATGAACTATTTTTGTTGATTGACTATTAGCAATCCCTTTTCCTAAAGCCTTTCCTCCAACTGTTAAAGCTGCTACTAACGCACTTAATAAAAATTGTAAATCAAATTTCAAACTAAATTGTTCCCCAATCTTCATTGCTATCAAAGCACTAATTGCACCGCTTAGTACCCCACAAATATCACCAATAACATCTGCGCAAATATTAGCCACTTTAGGTGCATTACGAATCAACTTAATAGAATCTTTTGACCCTTTTACCTTTTTCGTCGCTTTAGCATGAAATTCATGTTCATTTGCAACCGTTACAGCCACTCCTATAATATCAAAAAATATACCAATTCCTATCACTAACACTAATATTAGTATAGCAGATACCAAATTCAAATGTGATACCCCATTAGCTGATATATAAGAAAATACCATAGATAATATAAAAGTCATAATAAATACTTGGATAAACCATTTAACATTTGAATTACTTTTCTTATTTTTATTGCCCTGTTTTGCCTTATTTTCTTTTTCTTGCACATTGCTCATTTTATTTGTTTCTCTCTCCTTCTTCTTTATGTCCTCTTTTGGGACTGTCCCAGAATGACCCTTGGCATAAACAAAGTGATAGGTTTCCCCATCACTCTGTATTACTTTTCGATTGTTAGATGGTAAAAGTCTAAGTAAATTTTACAGTTTAGGTCTGGTTGAATTTCTCTATTTCCCGCTTAGCATTACTGCTAGAACCGTTTCCGTTTAAGGGAAAAATCTATTAATCTTAATAGACACCAGATCGCCACTTAAATCTGTACCTTAATCCCTAGACCTCCTTAAGCTATTTTTCATAGCAAACATTCTAGAAGTTTTCCTTAACATACTTTTTAGGCTTTACTAGTCTTTTTTGCAAAAGCAATTTCATAATCTAAACATAAAATTGATTTGGCCAAAATTAATTTTATCTTTTTTAAGATAATCCCAATACTTTCACTCAAGACAGGCTACTCTATGTATTTTGTGTCTTGGCACGCAACATAGGTTACACTCAAATTTCATTGTTAAAATATCTTGATAATTAGGTATTCAAAATTCCATTTAAGCCTCCGCGAAACCAGGGGTTCCTATGTATGCCATTACATATTACCCTAATTTCTTTACTCCCTGGATACACACAAAACTGGCATTTCGCGCATAAACAAGAAACTTCAACGATGTGCCCTTTAGTGGATTTTTAGCCCCACCCTCGTAAAGTTTGTATGACTAGAATAATGCACCATCGGTATATATTATACAGTTTTTGGTTAAATATTCCAAATTTCTTTTAGGTTTATTTTGGTTTAATTTTAAGTTTTTCTGTTAATTCTGTTTCTTTATTTTATTCCTATTCTCATTTTTTCTTGATTTTTCTCCCTTTTCCTTCCATTTATACTAGATATGTTTTTTTACCTCTTGATATATTTCTTCATGAATGTCTTCAATACTTCTAATTCCATTGTTTTTTACACATTGTACTTCGCACCAGTTATATTCTTTTGCCACTTCACAAGCTGCATGGTAAGCATCTATCAAATGATTTTTATCACTTTCATGGATATCTTTTTTGGTATCATGTGTAAATTTATTTTCTCTATTTTTAATTAATTCTAATGATTTTTCTACTGGCATATTTAAGAAAAATACTTCTGTTGGAACTGGCAGTCCATATAGGTTAAATTCAAAATCCCATAACCAATCTAAGAATTTTTTTCTTTCTTCTTTGTTCTCTATTTTTCCTGCTTGATGTACCATGTTAGCAGTTGTATAACGGTCTGCTAGTATAATTCCTCCATTTTCGTAATATTCTTTATATCCTGTTTGAAAAGTAGCATAACGGTCTGCTGCATAAAAGGTGGATGCCACATAAGGGCTTATCATTTTTGCTTCTTTTCCAAATTCTCCGGATAAATACATTTTGACTAAAGATGAACTTGGACTTTCATAATTAGGAAAACTTACTATTCTGTATTCTATTCCTTCTTTTATTAACCTTTCTTTTAATTTTTCAAACTGTGTTTGTTTCCCACTTCCATCTGTTCCATCGATTACAAATAATTTCCCCATTTCTATTTTTCTCCTTTTTCTTCCTCTTTTTCTTCGTTTTTCTTTTTATCAGCTAACATTTTATTAATACTTTCTAATATATCGTCTGAATTTTCATCAAATTCATCTTTTACTAAGTTAAACATTTTCTTCCTCCCTTAATATTATCTTGTTACTATTACTTTTTGCTCGTTATGTTTCTAAAAAATTATTAGTCAATCTCGTTTTCGACAAATTGCTTTTTCTAAATTTTACTAAAAAATCCTTTAAAAAGCAATCATTATTCAAAAACTTCTTGCACTTTCCTTCCCTTTTGTTGTATAGTATAAACGAGGTGACAGTATGAAAAATATATTTGAAAATTACGCTGCCAAAGAAAATAATCCTAAATGGCAAAATATTATTGCAAGGAAAAGTCCGTTATATGTTAGATCTTCTGATATTAGAAGTGAATTTGAAAGAGATTATACTCGTATTATTTATTCTAACAGTTATCGAAGATTAAAACACAAAACACAAGTATTTTTTTCGCCAGAAAATGACCATATCTGTACAAGAATCGAACATGTTACTCATGTTGAATCGATTAGTTATTCGATTGCTAATTATTTAGGCCTTAATACTGAATTGACCAAGGCTATTGCTGTTAGTCATGATTTGGGCCATAGCCCTTTTGGGCATATTGGTGAAAAAATTTTATCTAGTCTTTCAAAAGATGATTTAGGAATTCCTTTTTGGCATGAAAAAAATGGATTAAATCTTGTTGATAGTATAGAATTATTAGAGGATAGCGAGAGACATAAACAAAATCTAAATCTTACTTATGGTGTAAGGGATGGTATTATTTCTCATTGTGGTGAAATTGACGAAAATGGTATTAAACCGCGTGATGAATTCATTGATTTGTCTGCTTATCAATATCCTAATCAATTTGCACCTTATACTTGGGAAGCTTGTGTTATTAAGATTTCTGATAAAATTTCTTATATTGGTCGCGATATTCAAGATGCTATTACTCTTGGCATTTTGGATAAACATTTGGATGAATTATATAGTTTGTTAAATTATAATAGAACAGATAATGCTTTAAATAATTCTAATATTATTCATTATTTGGTTGATGATTTGTGTGAAAATTCTTCGCCTGAAAAGGGCTTGTGCTTTTCTGATGATGCTTTTCATTTGATGAATAAAATTAAGGAGTTTAATTATAAGAATATTTATTTTTCTAATAGAATTAAACCTTCTAACCGATATTTTGAACTTGTTTTGACTGAAATTTATTCTACTTTGAAGTCATGCTTTGATGGTAAGAGTGCTTTTTCTTCTGTAAAAGTTTTGGAGAAGTTCTATCCTACTTTGTATAAGGATTTTTCGAGCTTTTTGTTTAGTTTTTATGATTATCCTGACAGAGTGTCTTCTGTTTATAAGAATTCTGTTCTTTTTGAGGATTCTTGCTCTCATGATTTCTATCAGGCTATTTTGTATTTTATTTCTGGTATGACGGATAATTATGCTATGGAGATTTATAATGAAATTATTGGATTTTGATGTGATGATTTATAACTGATTACTAATATTTTTTTGCTAGAAACTGTCATTATAGTTTCTAGCTTTTATTTTTTAGCTGGGCTTTTTGATTTTTTCGATGTCCACAAAACCTGCTTCTTTAATTTTTACATTTTTCCGTCATAATGCTGTCAATAATCGACTTTTTAACGCTATCCTCTGCTTCTAAATCTTTGAATAGTCCTTCTAAAAAACTTCTTTTCATAAATATTCTCCTCCTACGATTTTCTATATTTTTTCTTCCCTTGAATTTGATATTTCGCTATTGTTTACAGTGTATGCCCACCCATCAATTTCTTCTATGGTAACTATTAATAAAACCCATTTAAAAAAAGCTCGTCAGCTTCTATGTATATTTTAAAAATTTAATGACTTAATAAGTAAAAGGTCAACTGCGAACCTAGGGGTTCTCAACTGACCTTTGTTTTGGTTTGGATATATGGCAGGCGTGGCATTCTCCTGCATCTACTCGGATTTCTCCTGTCTCGCCATCGGCGTGTGGTCGCCACGAAATTTACCACCTCACATATCCCTACTTTCATTATAACATTTTTATTCTATTTTTTCTATCATTTTCCTATACTTTTCTGTTATTTCTCCCTATTCTCTACTATCTCCATTATCTAGCATTCCTCCAATTTCTGGTTGATATTAACGTCTGGTAATTTTTTATCTTTTCTTCCCATTGTTTCTTTAATTTCTCTATTTATTTTTCTTTTTCGTCATGTTTTATATACCTCAATTCTTTTAATTTAAGTATAACACAATGTTGATTTTCTTTTTTTGTGTTAAGTATCACATCTCTACTCTGTCTTTAAATATCTGTATATGAGATATCGAGTGTTTTTTAGTTTTAAATTCAAATACACTATATATTCAAGTATAACTTACTAGCTCACGAAGTAGGTGCAGGAAAAACATTATTTAAATACACTATATGTTCAAGTACAACACTACAAGTAACGGAATAACAGACTTTCAGGACATGATTTAAATACACTATATGTTCAAGTACAACACTACAAGTAACGGAATAACAGACTTTCAGGACATGATTTAAATACACTATATGTTCAAGTACAACAAATAATTCCATTCCAATTTTGTTATAAATTCTATATTTAAATACACTATATGTTCAAGTACAACTGGAATGCTTTTTGGAAGCATGGATTAATAATTTGATTTAAATACACTATATGTTCAAGTACAACTGGAATAAAAGCAGGATGTGGAATAGAAGCAGGATAATTTAAATACACTATATGTTCAAGTACAACAGTCGACTGTTACGATATTATTTTCTTCGTTTTGTATTTAAATACACTATATGTTCAAGTACAACAAGAGGCAGAAGAAGTAAACAACGAAGACTTAATAAATTTAAATACACTATATGTTCAAGTACAACTTCAAACATATTTCTTGCCTTCTTCTCTACTTCAAATTTAAATACACTATATGTTCAAGTACAACCTTTCCTGTTAATTCATAATCAATTGGCTTATTATTATTTAAATACACTATATGTTCAAGTACAACTATTTTTCCCTCATCACTTTTATTCTCAACTATTTATTTAAATACACTATATGTTCAAGTACAACCGGTAAATCGTTTGGCGCTAAAAAATTTGTTATAAAATTTAAATACACTATATGTTCAAGTACAACAGACCTCCATTTTCCTTGCATATTTAATAACATCTATTTAAATACACTATATGTTCAAGTACAACAATAATCTATATAATTATTTAATCTGTCAAATTCTTATTTAAATACACTATATGTTCAAGTACAACTAATTAGAAAAATAATGCTAGCGTGATGTCGATACCATTTAAATACACTATATGTTCAAGTACAACCTAAAAGGAGAAAAATTATGAACACATTAGAAAGTATTTAAATACACTATATGTTCAAGTACAACGAAGATTATAAAGAATACATAGGAATTGCAGCAGAATTTAAATACACTATATGTTCAAGTACAACTGTATCTAAATTGTCTCTAAATAAATTTGAGGCATATTTAAATACACTATATGTTCAAGTACAACCTTGTGTATCTATTTTTATCTTCTTTCTACCTCCCAATTTAAATACACTATATGTTCAAGTACAACACCGAAAAATCAAATATCTTCCCTCACTATAATAACTCATTATCCGTTTATTTTCAAGCATTTTCTCAAAACTTTCCAAGTCCGTTACTTCTCAACTTAATTTCTATATTTAGCTAATCTCAGTACTTTTCTCAACTTTTAAAATTGCACTTGGAAAATCACAAAAACAAACTCTCTTGATTTTTCTCATTTGTGCCTATTGTTTCCTCCTCAAAAGAAGCCTGATTTATCAACTTTATAATAGTTATAAAATCTTCTTTTCTATTTATTATTTTCTTTAATTTTGTTTTCAGTTCAAGCAAATTACTTGGTGTTATATGCCCTCTAAAAACAGAATTTTGATGATGCACTAAATATTGCTTGCAAATTTTAAATACCTTATTAACCCTTCTTTCTTCTATATCATAGAACACAAAAACATAATTGTAATTATACTTATCTTTCATTCCTTCTCCTCCATATTAAAAGGCTTAAAATCTTGATTTTCTACTATATATTTTATTAATTTATAACCATCCAATTTAATTGCTTTTTTATATGTTATTTTTCTATGCAACTTATTGTGTAGAAAAGTTTGATTTATTCTATCTTCAAAAGCTTGTACAAATATCTTTTTTCCATCTTCATTCAAAATACAATAATTTAGTTCTTTTATAAAATGCTTTTCAACCGTAATTTTTTTATTATTAATACAATCAAAAATTGTTTTATATACAATTATTGGCTTAAATACTTCTGATAAATCCAAGCATAAAGAAAATCTCCCTTCACTTGGTTCATGTAAAAAAGAAATTTCTTGATTTAAGTGTGTTTGATAAATCTGGCTAATCGTTTTCGTATATAACAATGTATTTCCAAAAGAAATCAACGCATTTATTGGATTATCTGGTGGCCTTTTTACTCTTTTATTCATAACAAAATCTTTTGGTAAAAAATATTGAAATGTATTATAAAATTTCGCCCATATGGTTCCTTCTACATACAATATTTGATTAATATTTTTTGCCACTTCTAATAATTTTGATACCTCTTTTTTTAACCAATCTAAATATTCCTTCAATTCTTTTTTTCCATGTCTATAATAATGATATAAAGTAAAATAAATATTATTAGCAATTCCTTGTATAATTAACTTAGCTATATCTTCTCTTTTTTCTAAATAAGCTTTTGCTTGTTTTACTGTTAGTTCTCCACTTATTAAATATTCTTTTGGATAAAAAGTCCCAGTATAATTCCCATAGTAATTAAAAAAGTGAATAGTTACTCCTGCTTTTCCAAACAAATCCAATAGTTTAGTACTTATTGTCAATTCATTAAAACAATACAATTCTTTTATATCTTTTATTGGCAAATAATTATTACCTTTTTCATTTTTAAATTTAATAGAAAAATCTTGTCTATTTAAATCTCCTTTTGAAAAAATATATCTAGTTTCTTCCTTCATATCTTGCCTCCTATAAATTACAATAATCACTGTAGGCACATTTTTTACATTTGTTCTCTCTTTGTTGTTTTGGTGGTATTTTCATATTGTATAAAATTTCTATTTCTTTTTTTAATTCATTTATTTCGTTATTTATTTGTTCATTATTTTCTATATAATGAATTTTATTATTTTGCTTATTTTTTTCAAACACTTCTATTTTTCCATCTTTTTTGATTCCTTTTTGATTTAATATATACATATAGTATTTAACTTGCATAATAGTTGCTTCCAAGTCTGCATCCGATTTTTTATATTCCACAATATATTTATCAGTTATCTTGTCTGTTTTAATATTGTCAATTGCTACTTCTGCATTTTGGGTAGTACTTTTATTTTCATGTAATACTCTCCCTAGTCTCACTTCTTCGCTATTATCCTCTAAATTTATTTTTTTCATAAATAGCCAACATTGTCTTTTACAGTGCAAATAATAGTTTATAATGGTTCCTGTTATTTTTACCAATAGATATCACCACACTTATTTTCATATTTTTCTTTATTAAATTTTCCTTCTTCTATAAATTCTTCCCCATTTTCAATATACAAAATATTTCCAAATTCTTCTGTATAATATTTTTTGCAATTATCCTCATCATAAGTTGTAACAGAATACATAAACAAATCCATAATTTCTTGTATTTTAGACAACTCTATTTTTCTTTTTGCATAACTCAACTGATTATCCAAGCAAATTTGTTTATACTTCTCCCAAACTTCACTTCCGACAATTTTTCTATTTTCAACTATAATGGTTTGATTTAAGAATATAGAAATATTCATTTGATCAATTAACCTCATTTTCTTATCAATTTGCTTAAATTGTAAAGTTTGTGTCTCCTCCAAAAATTCATTAAAATTATTTTGATTATATTCCTCACCTTTTTCATTCACTTTTTTTAACACTTCTTGGTAGTACTTTTCAAATTCTTTTGTTTCTAACATTTCTTTGTATTTTTCTTCTTTGATATTATACCCATTTCTAATATCATTTCGATAAATTTCACAAGCTGGTATAGAATCAAAAAAGTAGGCTTTACAATTTTGCTTTTTACAAGAACGATTGATTCTTCCTAAAAATTGTTCCTCTGCTTCTATTAAAGATATATCTTTAAATCCTATATCCATATCAATATCTACTCCTGCTTCTATAACTTGTGTACAAACTACGATTATATCATTAGTATTTTTGATTTTTTCTAAAACTTTTTTTCGAATATATTTATTATCATCTCCACTTATTTCTACAATTTCTTTTTTAATTTCTTTTTCCTTTAATAACTTATAAAATTCCCTTGCCGATTTCTTTTTTATAAATTCTATTAATAATTTTTCTTGATTTTTTTCTCTTTTCTTTATGATTTCTGCTAGTATTTCTAAATCCATTTTCTCTTTTAAATATTGTGTATCAATCTTTACTCTATTTCGAAAAAGTGGACTTTTAAAATATTTTTCTTTATTTTTAATTAATTCTACAACTTGTTTGTCTTCGTTTATTAGTTTATCTAGCTTAGGTAACGTGGCTGACATAATAATTATTTTTATGTTTAATATCTCACTATATTTTTCTAAGAAATTTATCATTTCTTTCCAAATAGAATTTTTATAAGCTTGTATTTCGTCTATAATAATGACACTGTTACTAAATCTAGATAAAATAAGATTATTTTCTTTTTGGATTCCAAATAAAGCTGAAAATAAGTTTACATGTGATGTTAGTATCACTGGATAATGCATAAAATTATAATCTAAATATAATTTTTCATAGTCTGTGTTTTCGTTTTGTGTCTGTGTTATCGCAATACTTGAATTGATACAAATAAAATCTTTTTCATAGGTAAATATTTTTTCAAATGTTTCCTTCGTTTGTTCTATTAATGTATTGAATGGAAATATGTAAAATATATTTTTTATGTTTTTATCCTTTTTTAATAAGTTGAGTGCTAAGTTAATTGATGTATTTGTTTTTCCACTCCCTGTTGGGGCTTCTAAGTAAAATAGGTTTTTGTCTTTATTTTTATTTAATATTTCTTCTGTTTCTAAAAATATTTCACTTCTTAATCTATTTATGTCGTTTTCTTTTAAAATACTTTGATCTTTTTTATATTTTTGTATATTTTGATAAACTGGTGTATTTTTATATTTTTCAAATATGTCATCAATATTATTTATTATTTCTATTTCTACTTCTTGCGAATTCATGTATTCATAGGTAGCATAATAATCACAGGCTATTATTAATGAATATAACAGTTTATTTAAAATAAAAAATTCTATTTCTTTTACTTGGTATTGTTTTAATATTCTGTTTTTTTGTATGAATATATTTTCTTCTAAATTTATTTCTAGTAATCTATCTTTGTTTTTATATTCTAGGTATAATTCTTCCTCTTTTACTTTTTCCAATTTATTTAAGAATTCTTCTGATGATAAATTTTCTAAATTGGAATGATGCCTTGCTATTTGATACGCAAAACAATATAGTATTGTTTTTATCAATTTTTTATTTTTATATTGTTCTATTTCCAAATTACATATATCTATGTATATTAAACTTGATACCAATGAGTGTTCACTTGTACAAGTTTCTATGTTTTTATATTCACTATTCTTCATTTTATCTTTCTGGAACTTAGGATTTATTTTTCCCAAGTCGTGTAGGTAAATAGCATTTATAAATAATTTATAGATATATTCTTTTTCTTCTTTTGTTATTCTTTCTAAATCGAATGTTTTTTCTATCAAGTTTTTTATGTGCTTGTCTATCTTTTTTTCTTCTGCTATTTTTTGATAGTATTTTATGGTTCTTTCTAAATGTTCTATTAGGGTTTCTTTTTGTTTTCCTTCTTTGGTATGTGCATATATTCTTTCTAGATTTTTTATTTGTTCTTCTATTTTTATTATCATGTCTTCCCTCCTTGTATCATTTAAATACACTATATGTTCTAGTCTAACAAACTTTAAAAGAAATACAAATTTACATCTCTATCCTTATATCCATCTATCTTTTGTTTTAAATAATAATTCGTATAAATAAAAGACTCATATTCATAAAAATTATATTCCTCTTGTAACTTAATGGGTTGTATCTCTTTTACCAAATAGGCTAACTCATCAACAGACTCAAAATCATCAATTGCTATATTTTCTATAAAAATAGAATCTATATAATCCAATTTTGTTTCTTGTAAATCTATTTCTTCTACTTCTGTTATTGTTGCTGGATGGTCATTTTTTCCTAAATAAGGAATATAGACTGTTTTTCTTTGTAATAAATACTCTTTTAATTTTTGATATATATTTTGTTCCACGAATCCATCATTATATAGATATATTGTCCAAGATGGATTTTCTAACCATTGTTCTCTTACTATTAAATTTCCTCCTTCTTCATTAGAAGCATACCCTACACTATTGTTGAAAACTTGAATCTTCTTTGGATAAATTCCTTTTAATTTTTTATCTGGTACAATTGCTATTTTTAGGTCTTTCAATTTTTCATAAAATTCTGGATAGGTGTTTTCTTTTTGTTGATTATATCCTCCTAGTCCTATAATAGCACCTAGCATTCCTAATAAAGCTATTTTATGAATATTATTGTAAGTAAAATAAGCATATTCGTTTACTTCTGGCTTTTTAAAGAAAGCGGTTTTCCCAAAAAGCTTAAATTTAATGGCTTTTTGCATGTTATCACCTTCCTTATTATTTTATCTTTTCAAATATGTCATACACTTCACATTCTATTCCTTCTACATTAATGTCGGTTGTAATTTTATTATAATAAATTTCTATCTTTTTAATTTTATCTTTATTTTCTTTTATTATTTCTTTTAATTTTTCTATATTTATTCTGTCTTTTTCTGCTTCCTTTTTTTCGAATGTGATATATTGGTCTAAATTAGCTAAATATAAATCACTATCTTCTTTTGCTTCTATAAAAATGGCAAATTCATTTTCACATCCAGATTTACTATTGGTATTAATTGCAGTTGCTGATATAAGGCTTGCCTTTTTAAACTCCTGGTAAGCTTCTTCTGTATATCCTTCAAATTCTGGCATAATGTCTTTATAGTTTTTGTAATTTTGTGGGTTAACGGAAAATGGATATATATAGTGACATTCGTCTGCTACTATCTTTGTTCCTAGTGTAGAAGCTTTGTCTTCTTCTTTATTTGAATTTCTGAAAGACCAACTATAAAAAGTCAAGCATTTTTTGAAAAAAATTAAAAAAATTT
>CANPHV010000010.1 GCA_947573965.1 uncultured Clostridium sp. | reverse complement strand
AGAAGTATAATAATCAATACTTAATTATTACACTTTTATAGTACCAAAGAAAATATAAAAGTAACAAAATTAGCGAATACAACAGTAAATAATGCAAGCAATAACGAAGTAGAGGCAAGTGCTATATACAGTGAATATGATTTAGCATACTTTAGAGATTTAGTAAATGGTGGGCAATTTACATTGAATGGAAAATTGATGAATGATATCGATTTAAGTAATGTATGTTCAACAAGCGTAGGAAATTGGATACCGATTGGAGAATATAATTCAACATCTGGTTTGCAAGGGATAACAGATGCAAAAACATATTATAACGGAATTTTTGATGGAGAAAATCATAGAATACAAAATTTATACGTTAATAATACAAACCTATATAGGCAAGGTGTGTTTTCTATTTTGAATTCCAATGCAGTAGTAAAAGGAATAGAAGTTTCAGGAACGATAAATGCAAAACGAACCTTAGGTCGGAGTTTGTGGATGGTTAGTAGGAGGGACAGTTTCAGATTGTGCTAATCGTGTTTCAATAGTAGGAGGCGACTGCCAAATAGGAGGTATTGTAGGAATGAGTGAAGCAGGAAAAGTTATTAATTGTACGAATTATGGAACCATCGAAGGTGAATATAGAGTAGGTGGAATGGTAGGATATAATGCTGCGGGAAGAATTGAAAAATGTATGTCAAATGCTACTATACAGGCGAAGTATGTAGTGGGAGGAATGACTGGAAGAAGCGAAAGTACAGGTATGATTACAGAATGTTATAATTTAGGAAGTATTATATCAACAGGTAGTGTAGCAGATGGAGAATCTTCAGGAGCACCATTGATTTCACCAACAGGAGGAATCGCAGGAAATAGCCATGGAACAGTAACAAGATGTATAAATCAAGGAATGATAACGGCATCTCAAAGAGTGATAGGAGGAATACTAGGAAGAAATTATGGAACAGTATCTTATTGTTGCAATTTTGGGAATGTTACAGGAGAACTAGCAGTAGGAGGAATTGTTGGAAACAATAGGGGAAGTATAATGTATGTGTATAATAGAGCAGAAGAGATAAAAAAAACAGTAGTAGGAGGTTGCGATGTAGGAGGGATTGCAGGAAATCAGAACACCAATAATAACTCTTATGTAAAATATGCTTATAATACAGCTAAAATTACAAGTAAAAATGGTTTGGGAGGAATTGTTGGGAATTTTTATCTAGGCACAATTAATAGAACTTATAATGTAGGAATACTAAATACAACGGCAACAACTGATGTAGGGCAAATAGCAGGATATAAGTATAATGTTTCTGCAATTACTAATTCAAGTAAAACAACAGAAAATGAAATGAAAGGATGGAGCCAAGCAACAATAACTACAAATTTAGGACAATTTGTAAAAAAGGAAAACAGTTTACCAATTTTAAATATAACAGTAAGAGACATAACTTTTTAAATTGAGACTAGACATTAAGCAAAAAAAAAGATATAATAGGCACATAAAAAGAAAAGTGAAGGTGCAAAATAAGTGAAAAAGAAAGTATTATTCATATCAAGTACAGGTGGGCATCTAAGTGAATTGATGCAATTAGCACCATTATTTGAGAAATATGACTATCATATCATAACTGAAAAAGACAAAGTAAATGAAAATCTAAAAGAAAAATATGGTGAAAAAATATATTTTTTACCTTATGGAACAAGAGCAAAGTTATTTTCGTATATTTTTAAATATTGTTATCTTTGCTTAAAGACAATATATTTGTATTTTAAGATACATCCAAAAGTAATTGTAACAACAGGAACCCATACCGCAGGACCAATGTGTATAATTGGAAAACTTTTTAGAAGCAAAATTATTTATATCGAAACTTTTGCTAATACTAACAAGAAGACAGCAACAGGAAAATTAATTTATCCAATTGCAGATTTGTTTATTGTACAATGGGAGGAAATGCTTAAATTGTATCCTAAGGCAGTATATGGTGGATCGATTTATTAAAAAGAAACAACTACTTTATTAGAGAAAAATCTAATAGAGTAGTTCTTTTTATTGTATGAAAGTTACCTTTTTGGAATTGACAAGGGGGGGAAAATAGGATATTATACTAATATCAACTATGCATAAATCGTAATAAAAAGGAATAACAAAGAAAAAAATGGAAAAACTAAAGAAAATGGAGGAAAAAAGATGAACAAGCAAAAAGGGATTACCCTAATAGCCCTAGTTATCACAATTATTGTTTTATTAATAATAGCAGGAATAAGCCTAGCAATGCTAACAGGAGAAAACGGAATCCTAAAAAAAGCAATGAATGCCAAAGAAGAAAATGAGATAAAAGGGTATTATGAAAAAATAGAATTAATAAGAAATGAACTAAGATTAGAAAAAGAAAATTATTTGCCTCCAACGATAGCAGAGATGAAAGAAGAATTTGACAGCAACCAAACAGATTGGGTAGCAAGTACCGAAATAAAGACAATAGATGGAATAGAGACATTAGAGTTGATAACAAAAGAAGGCTATATTTTCCACATAACAGAAACAAAAACAGAATATAAAGGAAAAGGAGAAATAGTTGATACCAGTGCCTTAAAAAGAGAGGATGCCTTAAAATTAGAAATCGTAGGAGAAGGAACGAACAGAGGAAAATTAGTACAAATTACAGATATGTCGGGGGTAGATTACTATAAAATAGAATATGCAATTGATAATACAGAGGGAAATTGGACAAACATAGAAAGTGGAAAAAACGTAGATGTAGGAGCAAGTTCAACAATATATGCTAGATTAACCTATGGAACGAGCAAAGGCGTTATTGTAAGTTTATCCATTGAAGCAACAGCTCCAACAATAGTTGCTAAAAATACAGATACCAGTCAAATGGTAAGAAAAACTCAAACACCACTAGTAGACCTGTTTGAAATAACATGGGGAAGTGATGGAACAGGGACAGTAGAATATAGTGTTACGGGAAATTTGAATTTTAAAAATACAACTTTTAATAGTACAGAAATTAGTAGTTTATCCGAATTAGAAATAGGAAACTATACAGTTACTTGTAAGGTGACAAGTCCATCTAATAAACAAGCAACAGCAACGAAACAAAATGTAAAAGTAACCAAATTAGCCAATACAACAGTAACGAATGCAAGCAATAGTAATGTAACGGCAAATGCTATTTATAGTGAATATGATTTAGCGCATTTTAGAGACTTAGTAAATGGTGGGCAATTTACATTGAATGGAAAATTGATGAACGATATCGATTTAAGTAAGGTATGTTCAACAAGCGTAGGAAGTTGGCTACCAATTGGAGGATATAATTCTAATGCTGGTTTAGAAAGTGTGGTAGATGCAAAAAGTTTTTACAATGGGGTATTTGATGGAAATAGCAATCAAATTGGTAATATTTACATTAATGAAACATCTTTGTATAGACAAGGGCTATTCTCAATTTTGAATGTGAAAGGAATTATTAAAAACCTTAGTGTAAGTGGTAGTATAACTGCTTATCAGAATATGGGAGGAATTGTAGCTTTTAATGTGGGAACTATATTAAATTGTAAAAATACAGCTACAATAAATGGTAAAAATATTGTAGGAGGAATAGTTGGTGTTGTTGTTAATGGAAGAGTAGAGGAATCGGTTAATGAAGGAATGATTAATGCAACATACATAGTAGGAGGAATTGCAGGGAAGATTAATACTAATACAGCAGATGCAACGGGAATTATTAAAAATTCTAATAACACTGGTAATGTAATAGGAGAAAGATATATAGGAGGAATTGTTGGCTATAACGAAACAAATAAAACAATTGTTGATAGTTGTTATAATCTTGGAAAAGTAAAAGCAACAGGATATGAAGTAGATAGTGCGAATATTAAAAATTCTTATATAGGAGGAATTGTTGGATATAATATTGGAACAGTTCAAAAATGTTATAATAAAATTGTAGTGGGGGATGCAGCAGTAAATACTACAGAGGGAGAATATGGTTCTGTTGGAGGAATAGTAGGAGCCAATATTAATTTGATAAAAGAATGTTATAACACTAAATTTGTACTTCGGAAAACATGATCAGAGAGTAGGAGGAATTGCTGGAAGGAATAATGGAGGAACCATAGTTAATTGTTATAATAGAAGCACCGTAACAGGAAGTGATAATGTAATGAATGTAGGAGGAATTGTGGGGGCAAATTTAGGAAAAGTTTATAATGTATATTCTATAAGTACTGTGAAATCAGGACAAAGTTCAACTTATATAGGAGGGATATGCGGTAATTTGAATGCAGCCAATGCTATTTTAAAATATGGATATGCTTATCCAACTTCTAAGGTAACATCTAATAATGAAAATGCTAGTACAGATATTGGGAAATCACCAAACTATGTTGGACACTTAATTGGAGCTATTTTAGCTGGAAGTCATTCTAATTCATCAACAGTAAATAATATGCCAAATCACATTACCTTGAATTCAAATTCAAATACGTTAGGATATGGGGATTCAGTCTGGAAAGCAGATAGTAATACGATAAATGGAGGAATACCAATTTTTAGTTGGCAAAATGAATAAAAGAAGATAGTAATGAAAGACTTAAATTTTCATTACTATCTTTATTAATTTACTAGACATTAAGCAAAAAAAAAGATATAATAAGCAAGAAAAATAAAAGCCAAAAAGAGAGGTGGCAAATTCGTGATTTTAGTATTATTAGGGACACAAAATAATAGTTTTCAACGTTTATTAGCAAAAATAGACGAATTAATACAAAACCAAGTAATTCAAGAAGAAGTAATTGTACAAGCTGGCTATACAAAATACCAAACTCAAAACATGAGAGTCATAGATTTTATGACGAAAGAAGAAATAGAAAAATTACAAACCCAAGCAGCGTTAATCATTACGCATGGAGGCGTTGGGTCAATTTTGTTGTCGATTACAAAGGGAAAAAAAGTAATAGCAATTCCAAGACTTCACAAGTATCAAGAACACGTAAATGACCATCAAAAAGAAATTGTAGAATTATTTAATCAAAAGGGATATATCATAGGGATACAAGAAGTTGAAGACTTAGAACAAGCCATACAAAGAAGTAAAGAATTTAAACCTAAAAAATATGAGCAAGATAATAGTAAAATGCTACAACTGATAGAAGATTTCATAGAAAAATGCTAAAGAGAGGCAAAAGCGGACGTAAGCCTTTTGATACAATAGGGCTTCTTATCGAAAATGGATTAAATAAAGGAGAGCGAAAAGATGGAAGAAGAAAGAATTCTTAGTCCAGAAATGGAAGGACAAGCAGAAGAAAGACTAGAAAATTCGTTAAGACCACGAGTATTAGAAGAATATATTGGACAAAACAAAGTAAAAGAAAATATGAAAATTTATATTGAGGCTGCCAAAAAAAGAGGGGAGCCTTTAGACCATGTTCTATTATATGGACCACCAGGGTTAGGAAAAACAACGTTATCAAATATCATATCCAACGAAATGAATTCTAACATTAAAATTACTTCAGGTCCAGCCATTGAAAAGCCAGGAGATTTAGCATCCTTGCTAACCAATCTTTCCGAATTTGATGTGCTATTTATTGACGAAATTCATCGCTTAAGTAAAAGCGTAGAGGAAATATTATATCCAGCATTAGAAGATTATACCTTGGATATCATTATAGGAAAAGGACCTAGTAGTAGGTCTATCCGATTAGATTTGCCAAAATTTACTTTAATTGGAGCAACTACAAAAGCAGGAGCCTTATCAACTCCGCTACGAGACCGTTTTGGTATTGTGCATCGTTTGGAATTGTATTCTGTGGAGGACTTAACCACTATTGTTAAAAGGTCAAGTAAAATTTTAGAAGTTGAAATAGATGAAGAAGCAGCCAAAGAAATAGCAAGAAGGTCAAGAGGAACACCAAGAATTGCTAACCGATTATTAAAAAGAGTAAGAGACTATGCCATTGTGTTAGGAGACGGAAATATCACGTTAAAAATTACAAAACATGCCTTAAATCAATTAGAAATTGATGAACTTGGACTAGACGAAATAGACCGAAAAATATTAGAAACCATGATTGTTCAATATGGAGGAAGAGCCGTAGGGATAGAAGCTTTAGCCGTAAGCGTAGGGGAAGAAATAGATACCATAGAAGACGTCTACGAGCCTTATTTAATCCAAATAGGTTTCATAGCAAGAACCTTAAGAGGAAGACAAGCTTTGCCACCAGCTTATCAGCATATGGGATATGAATGTCAATAGCTTTAGAGATGGAGGAAAAAAATGAAATTGTTATTACATACTTGTTGTGCACCCTGTAGTGTGTATTGTATTGAGACACTACGTAAAGAAGGGATAGAACCAACAGTATATTGGTTTAATCCAAACATACACCCTTATATGGAATACAAACAAAGAAGAGACTGTTTGAAAGAATATACAAGAAATATTGAAATAGAAGCTATTTTTGAAGAAAATTATGGCTTAAAAGACTTTTGCAAAAATGTGGTACAGGATTTAGAAAATAGATGCCAGAAATATTGCTATCCAGTTCGTTTAGAGCAAACCGCTAAATATGCAAAAGAGAATGGATACGATAGTTTTTCGACCACCCTTTTAATAAGTCCTTATCAAAATCATGAAATGCTAATAAAAGTAGGAGAGGAAATGGCTAAAAAATATGGACTAAAGTTTTTGTATCGTGATTTTAGGGCTGGTTTTAGGGAAGGACAAGAAAAGGCGCGTGAGTTAGGTTTATATCGCCAAAAATACTGTGGCTGTGTTTTTTCAGAGGAAATGTCAAAATCTGCACACCAAAAAAAGGATAAAGAAGAAAGTGCTAGAGCTAACAGAGATACAGAACGAAGAATAAGATTATCAGATTGCATACCAAATCTCGATTTTAGACCACTAAAAAGAGAAAATAAAGAAGAAATAGACTTTATATACAATATTAAAAAGCAAAAATATACAGAAGATAACAAGCAAGAATTGGACGAAGATATACAAAATAAGTTATTTGAAAGATACATTAAGGAAAATGTAAAGTATATAAAGGTAATTACACTTAAAGGAGAAAAAGTAGGTTTTTTTGATGGTAAAATTTTAGAAGACAACACTTTTATAATCGGTAATATATTCATATTAAAAGAATATCAGAACAAAGGAATAGAAATAGCAGTTTCAAATGAAATTCTATTTGAAACTAAAGATATTATAATAGATGATAGATTTTAACAAATTTAGAGTAATTTAGTAAGTTAAAGAAGAAAGGAGGAGTTTAATGAAGAATGAAATTATGAATCAAGACAACAATAAAATATTAATATATACTTCTGATGATGGACAAGTTAAAATAGAAGTAAGATTAGAAGACGAAAATGTTTGGCTTACGCAAACTGCTATGGCAGAACTTTTTAATACAACAAAGCAAAATATAAGTTTGCATATAAAAAATATTTTTGAAGAAAAAGAACTGGATGAAAATTCAGTTGTCAAGGAAAACTTGACAACTGCCTCAGATGGAAAAAATTACAAAACAAAATTTTACAATTTAGATTTAATTATATCAGTTGGATATCGTGTGAAGTCAATTCGTGGTACTCAATTTAGAATATGGGCAAATAAATTGATAAAGGAGTATCTAATAAAAGGATATAACTTAAATGTAGATAGATTTAAAAATAATGGTGGTGGACTATATTTTGAAGAAGTACTAGAAAAAATTAGAGATATTCGTTCATCAGAAAAAGTATTTTGGAGAAAAATTTTAGATATATATGCTACAAGTATTGACTATGATGCAAGAGATGAAAAAACAAAAGAATTTTTTAAAACTGTTCAAAACAAGATGCATTATGCAGTTCATGGGAACACAGCAGCAGAAGTGATTTTCAATAGGGTAGATAGTGAAAAGGAGAATATTGGATTAACTGATTTTAGAGGAAATAGTCCTACAAGAGCAGAAACAGAAATCGCAAAAAATTATTTATCAGAAAAAGAATTAGATTTATTAAATAGAATGGTATCAGCTTATTTAGATGTAGCAGAAATTAATGCTTTAAATATGCATGCTATGACAATGAAAGATTGGATAAAAGAACTAGATGGATTTTTAACAATGACACATAAAGAAATATTAGAAGGTGCAGGAAAAATATCCCATGAAAAAGCCTTAGAAAAAGCACATATGGAATATGACAAATATATGAAATCCCATTTAACTCAAGCTGAAAAAGATTACTTAGAAATTATGGGAGAGGATATAAAAAAACTAAAATAGAAATTAAGGAGTTAATAAATGAACAATAAGAAAAAAATATTATTCGTATGTCTAGGAAACATATGTAGGTCGCCTATGGCAGAATGTGTATTTAGACATATCGTAAAAAAACAGGGGAGAGAAGAAGAATTTATCATAGACTCAGCAGCAACCAGCACAGAAGAAATAGGAAATCCAATGCATTCTGGAACCAGAAACAAATTAAAAGAAAAGAAAATTGAATGTGGAAATCATAGAGCAAGAAGAATTCAAAAAGAAGATTACGATAAATTCGACTATATTATTGGAATGGAAGAGAAAAACATTATCCAGATTAAGAAAATAGTAGGAGAAGATAGCAAAAACAAAATTTATCGACTATTAGACTTCTCAAAACAGCCAAGAGACATAGCAGACCCATGGTACACAGGAGACTTCAATACAACCTATCAGGATATCCAAGAAGGATTAGAAGCATTTTTAGAATACATTGAGAAAACAGGAGAATAATAATGGAAGTACTAAAAAAGAAAACAAATAAGTTACTAATTGTCATCATAATTAATTTGAGTTTATTTGGGATGGCCAATATCTTATTTGATATTAAATATGAACAGGTAGATGACTTTATCATATATAACTTATATTCAGGGCTAGATGGAACCTATAACGTACATGGAGTGTATATCCATCCAGTTATCTGTTTTGCAATAGGGGTATTTTTTAGAATATTGCCAATGATAAATTGGCATAGTATCTTTTTATTAAGTATGCAATTTCTTTGCTTTACATTAATTGGATATACCCTGCTAAAGAAACACGATAATGGGGTAGCAATTGTATTATATACCTTATTTGCGAGCATATTTTACACAGCCTTATTAATCCTAATACAATATACTTCTGTGGCCGCTTTATTGATAGCAACTTCTTTGCTACTTTTGTTAGATGGATTAGAGAAAAAAGAACCCATAAAATTGGGAAAAAAAATCTTATTATTTGTGTTATTTTCCTTAGGAATTATGATAAGGATGCAATCCCTATTGATTATTCTTCCTTTTATGGCAATTTATTTCGTCATTTATATCATAGAATATAGAGAAAAAACGAAGGAAAAATCACAAATCGTAAAAATGTTACAATATTATACAGGATATCTAGTGATAACTCTTGTTGTAACAATCTCTAACCAGTTAATATATCAAACAGATACTACGTATAAAGAATTCATGGAATATCATGAAATACGAGCTACGTTGCATGATATCATCTATGTGGATTATGAAGAAAACAAAGAGATTTTCGATGAAATCGGCTGGTCTCAAAATGACCACTTTATGTTTTATACCTTCAATTTTGGAGATGAAGAAATCTTCTCCAAAGAAAATTTAGAAAAGATATTAAACTATAAAATTCAAAAAGATGGAAAATATCCTTTCGAACGTGATATTACAAAAATAACAGGCAACTTTATGACACAAGTTATAAGTGATAATACCTATATAACCACTATATTTATGAGTGTTTTTATTTTAGGCTTGTTAAAAGAAAGCAAAATGAAACAAAATATATTGGTATTTGGAACTACCCTTATGATACATTTAGTATTTGTCATCATTAATCGAGCCATGTTAAGAGTAGTAATTCCAGAATATATAATGGGAACGGCACTTTTATTCTACCATTTAGAATTAACAAAACAGGAAATCAAAGATAACGTGAAAAATAGTGCTATTATGGTAAGTATCATAGCTATGATTTGTTTGTTAGTAGGAAGAAATTACAATAGTGGCTATCAATTAGGAGATTACAAAAGTACACAAGATATCATTAACTATACCAAGGAACATAAAGAAAATGCGTATCTATATACCGTTCCTTCACTGCAATATCGATATTTAGCGTATTCAGTCTATCAAATGCCACCCAAAGCAGCTTTTTCTAATTTAAGAGTAATGGGGGGATGGGATATGTTCACAGGAAATTATTATGATTTTAAAGAAAGATATCAATTAGATGGTAACCTATTAGATTTGTTAAAGGATAATGTTTACTTAATTGATGGTGATGTTCATTGGTCAGGAAGAAGATATGACAACTACAAAGCCAATGTAGTTTATGCAATAAAAGAACATTATAACATAGACGTTACCTGTGAAAAGCAAGAAGAATTTGACAATCTAGCAATTTATAAAGTAAGGCCAATACAAGAAAATTAGGAGGAAACAATTTTGGAGAAATTAGTATTAGTAGATGGTAATAGTATTATGAACCGAGCCTTTTATGGTATTATGGGAAGCAAAATGCTAACCACAAAAGATGGGAAATATACCAATGCCGTTTATGGTTTTTTAGCTATCTTATTTAAACTATTAGAGGATATCAATCCAGAATATTTAGTCGTAGCTTTTGACTTAAAAGCACCAACAGCAAGGCATAAATTATATGAAGGCTATAAAGCCACGAGAAAAGGGATGCCAGAAGAACTAGCAGAGCAAATGCCAATGATAAAAGAAATCTTAAGAGCCATGAATATTGATATTATTGAAATGGAAGGGTACGAAGCCGATGACGTACTTCGGAACCTTATCTTGCTATGGAGAGAAAAAAGGATTAGACGTTACTATCTTGTCAGGAGATAGAGATACCTTTCAATTAGCAACAGACAAAGTTACCATTCGAATTCCTCATACAAAAGCAGGAAAAACAGAAACAGACGAATACAATCGACAAAGAATTATAGAAACTTATGGCTTAGAACCAAAGCAATTAATTGACGTAAAAGGCTTACAAGGAGATACCTCCGATAATATTCCAGGCGTGCCAGGGGTGGGGGAAAAGACAGCACTTGCTTTAATTCAAAAATTTGGTTCTATCGAAAAGTTATATGAAAAGGTAGAAGCAGGAGAAGCGGAACTAAAAGGAAAGCAAAAAGAGAAAATAGAAAATAACAAAGAGTTAGCCTTTTTATCCAAAACCCTAGGAACCATAAACCTAGAAGTACCAATTCAAGATACTTTAGAAGATTTTAAAGTAGAAGAGTGGGACAAGCCTAAGGTTTTAGAATTATTCCAAAAGCTAAATTTTAATCGTTATATTGAACGATTTTCTTTGCGTGGAGAAGCTACCCAAAAAGAAGAACCAAAAGATTTATTTCAAATGGTAGATAAATCAACACAAGAGGTCATAAAATTAATAGAAGAACAAAAACAAATGACCTTTTATTTACAAACGGAAGCAGACAATTCACCAGAAAAAATTGTGAAAGAAAAAATAGTAGGACTATCCATTTTTAATGCTAAAACACAAGAAGCAGTCTATCTATCTTTTTCAAAAGAGGAGGAAATCCAAGACTTTAAAGCTATCTTAGAAGATGAGCATGTTCAGAAAATTGGAATTAATTTAACAAAAACTTATATTTTGTTAAAACAAAAAGACATTAATCTAAAAGGAATTCATTATGACATTGCCATTGCAAGCTATATTCTTAATCCAACCAATAACAAGCTAGCGCTAGAAAATTTAATAGAGCAATATTTGAATATCAATGTAGATGAATACTTAGAAGAAGAACCAACAGAGCAACAAATGAATTTGTTTGATAGTATGCAGGGAGAGGGAATTGAAACAGAAGAAAAGAGAAAAAAACAACAAGAAAAATATGGCTTCAATAGTACAGCGATTAGCAAAATAAAAGAAATAACCGAAAAAGAACTAGAAAAAATAGAAGCATTAAAATTGTTCTATGAAATTGATATGCCAACCATAGAAGTATTGTCTAATATGCAATGGAACGGAATGTATGTCGATGAAGAAGAACTAAATCAATTTGGGAAAGAATTAACCGAAAAGCTAGAAACCTTAACGAAAATCATTTACGAAATGGCAGGCGAAGAATTTAACATTAATTCTACTAAACAATTAGGAGAAATTTTATTTGAAAAAATGAAATTACCTGTTATTAAAAAGACCAAAAGTGGTTATTCAACCGACGTAGACGTATTAGAAAAACTAAAAAGAGAAGACCCAATTATAGGACAGATATTGGAATATCGCCAATTAATGAAGTTGAACTCTACCTATGTAGAAGGACTAAAACAATATATTAATCCGAAAACAAAAAGAATTCACTCTTTCTTCCATCAAACCATAACCGCAACAGGAAGAATTAGTTCAACCGAGCCAAACTTACAAAATATACCAACGCGATTTGAATTAGGAAAAAGAGTAAGAAAAGTATTTGAACCAGAAGAAGGAAAAGTCTATATTGATGGCGACTATTCTCAAATAGAACTAAGAGTATTAGCCCATATTTCAGAAGACCAACATATGATACAAGCCTTCCAAGAAGGGCAAGATATTCATAAACAAGCAGCCTCTAAAGTATTCAAAACACCAATCGAAGAGGTAACCAAAGAACAAAGAAGCGATGCCAAAGCTGTTAACTTCGGAATTGTTTATGGAATTAGTGACTTTGGCTTAGGGGAACAATTAGGCATTTCAAGAAAAAAAGCAAAAGAATACATTACGGAATATTTAGAACAATATGCAGGCATCCAAGCTTTTATGGACAACATTACCGAAAAAGCAAAAGAACAAGGCTATGTAGAAACCCTATTCCATAGAAGAAGATATATACCAGAACTAAAATCAAGCAATTACATGGTAAGACAATTTGGGGCAAGAGCAGCTATGAACACACCAATACAAGGAACCGCAGCAGATATCATGAAAATAGCCATGATAAAAGTATATCAAGAAATTCAAAACAGGCATTTACAATCTAAAATTGTTTTACAAGTACATGATGAAATGATGATAGAAGCAGTAGAAGAAGAAAAAGAAGAAATCAAACAAATCATGAAACAAAGCATGGAAACAGCAATTAGTATGCAAGTACCACTAATAGCAGACATATCAGAAGCAAAAAACTGGTACGAGTGCAAGTAGTGTCGTATTAGGGACGGTTCTTTTCCGACATTTTGGGCGTTGGAAATGAATTTAATTTTAAGATAAATAAAAAAAGATGTCCCAATGCCCAAAATGTCGGAAAAGAACCGTCCCTAATACGACAAAAGGAGGAGAGAAGAATTTGAAAAGCAAAAAAGTAATTTTGATTATTTTTGTAATGGCTTTAATGCTGTTTGTTTTTCTAATGAAAGATAATATACTAAAGATAATGTACCCTAGAACCTATGAAGAGGAGATAAAGATTTATCAAGAAAAATATCAGGTAGAGGCAAATCTTATTTTTGCAGTGATTAAGGCAGAGAGCGATTTTAATAAAGAGGCGATTTCTCATAAGAAAGCAATTGGTTTGATGCAACTAATGGAAGAAACGGCAAAGGATGTTGCTAGAAAAAATAGCATTGCATTGGATTTAGATAATGTGGTAGAAGAACTTTGTCAAGTGGATAAAAATATTGAAATTGGGACTTGCTATTTGGCTACTCTTTTACAAAGATATGAGAATAAAGAGGTGGCACTAGCTGCTTATAATGCAGGGATTGGAACAGTAGACCGGATGGATTGAAAAAGGGATTATTCAAAAGGATGGTTCTGATATTGAAAAGATACCGTTTAAGGAAACGAATAATTATGTGAGAAAAATAGTAAGAGATTATAAAATTTATGAAGATTTGTATTAAAACTAGACAAATGACGAAAAATGGAATAAAATAGATATTGTTAAAAAGATAGGAGAAAACCAAATGATAATAGAACCATTAATATTTACCGTTGTTTCGTTTGCGATATTTGTGTATATGTTTTTTCGTATGATACGAAACAATGATACAACCTATGTAGTTATTTTAGTATTAGAATTTATAGGAATTGCACTTAACTTTGCAGAAGCCTTGTTTCGCGTAAAACTAAATATGATATTTATCATATTAAAATACATATTATCCATTTTACTACCAGTTAGCATCATAATATTAGAAAAGAAAAACATTACTTTATTTGAAATGGTATATCTTCAAAAAGCCAAAATATACCTACTTTTAGGCGACAATAAAAAAGCAAAGCAAGCATTAATCGATTTGATTGAAAAAAAGCCAAAATCGTATCAAGCCCATAGAAGATTAGCCGAAATTTATGAACTAGAAGGTGGCATGCGTAAGGCAATCGACGAATATGTACAAGCAGTAGACTTAAATAAAAAGGACTATGACTCTTATTACAAAGTAGCAGAATTATTGACTAACTTAGACAAAAAAGATGAAGCAGCCGAAATGTTATTTAATTTGTTAAACAAAAAGCCAGAAATGTATAAGGCAACTGAACTATTAGGAGAAATTCTGTTAGAAAAAGAAAGATACAAAGAAGCAGTTAATATCTATCAAGATGCTTTGAGATATAATCCTGTTAGTTATGATTTAAACTACAATTTGGGAATTGCTTACACGATGCTAAACGATTTCCAAAATGCCAAAACCTGTTATGAAAAAGCAGCTGAAATTAATTCTTTGTTATATAATGCTAAATACTCTTTAGCAGAAATAGCCTTAATTTACAAAGACTTAGAAGAAGCAGAAAAAAGATTTTTAGAGGCTATTGAAGAGGAAGAATTATCAGCAGATGGTTACTACGAATTAGCTAAAATTTATTTAATAAAAGGCGAAAAAGATACAGCCATCAAATACATAAATACAGCCATCGATAGCAATGCCAAAAAAATTGTGCCAAAAGTAAAGCAAGAGCCAATTTTTATTCCAATTATGGCTAAAATTTCAATACCATTTAATTTAGAGGAACCAGAACAAGAAGAAGGTAAAGCCAAATTGCAAGAAAAAGAAATAAAAGCTAAAGAACATTTAGAAGAAATGAGTGAAATTACAAGAAGTTTAAGTTACAATGATATCAAATTATTAAGAAAAAATCAGGCAGGAAGAAGTAATAGAATAGACGATAGAGAAGAATATGACCAAGAATGGCAGAGAGAAAGACAAGACTAGTGTCGTATTAGGGACGGTTCTTTTTCCGACATTTTGGACATTGGGACTTCTCTTTTTATTTACTTTAAAATCAAGTTTATTCCCAATGTCCAAAATGTCGGAAAAAGAACCGTCCCTAATACGACACTCATAAAATCCAGAAACGCAAATATATTTAGAGTAGATGGGAGGATTTTTATGAGTACAGATTTTGCCGTAATTGGTGGCGATTTGAGAATTGTTAAATTAGTAGAAATGTTGGCTAAAGATGGAAATAGAATAAAAGCCTATGGGTTAGAAGAGGCCGAAGAGTTAAAGGGGATAAATCTAAATCATGTGGTTTTATGTGAAAAGATGGAACAAGCAATGCAAGATGCTAAGATTGTGATAGCACCAATTCCACTTACAAGTGATGGAAAAGAAGTGAGGACACCTTTTAGTAAACATAGAATACAGATACAAGATTTATTAGCCAATAGTTACCAAAAAACAGTAATGGCAGGTAGTATAAAGCAAGAGATTTATGCGATAGCTAAGAAACACGAAGTAGAAATAATTGATTTGATGGAAAGTGAAGAACTAGCCATATTAAATGCGATTGCAACAGCAGAGGGAGCCATAGAAGAGGCGATGAAGGCAACAAGCAAAACCATACAAGGAAGCAAGGTGTTGATTTTAGGCTTTGGACGAATTGGAAAGGTATTGGCAAAAAAAATGCAAGCTTTGTCTGCTGATGTGACAGTTGCTGTTAGGAAGCAAGAGGATAAAGCTTGGCTAGAGGCGTATAGCTATAAGAGTACAGATATTCATCAATTACAAGAAAATTTATCTCAATATGATATGATTATAAATACGGTGCCACATTTACTATTAACCACAGAAAACTTACAATATGTGGATAAAGAATGCTTATTAATGGATTTAGCATCAAAACCAGGGGGAATGGACCAAAGAGCAATAGAGGAAATGAAATTAAAATTTATTTGGGCATTGGCACTGCCAGGAAAGGTAGCACCTGTTACCAGTGCAGAGTATATTAAAAATACAATTTATCAAAAGATGATGAAGTAGGAAGAGGAGAAGAAATATGATATTAGAAGTTTTAAAAGCCGTTTTGTTTGGCGTAGTAGAAGGAATAACCGAGTGGTTACCGATTAGTAGTACAGGACATTTGATATTGGTAGAACAATTTGTTAAGTTGCAAGAAGTATCACCAGAATTTTGGGGAATGTTTCAAGTTGTTATTCAATTAGGTGCCATTTTGGCAGTTGTATTGTTATATTGGAACAAAATATGGCCAATTACTAAGAACAAGAAGAAAGCAATTAAGCAAGAGGGGATTTTATCTTATTTTAACAAAGATATTATGATTTTATGGATGAAGATTTTAGTAGCATGTATTCCAGCAGCAGTAATTGGTGTATTTTTTGATGAGATGTTTGAAGCTTTATTCTACAATCCATTTTGTATTGCACTTGCTTTGATTATTTTTGGAATTGCTTTTATTGTGATAGAAAATTTTAATGCGAAAAGAAAAACAAAAAATTTGAAAGAAACCAATACGCAAATTACTTATAAAGATGCGATTATCATTGGCATTTTTCAATTGTTGGCAGCTATTTTTCCTGGGACTTCACGTTCAGGTGCCACGATTATTGGAGGTCTATTAATAGGTTTATCTAGACCTAATGCTGCTGAATTTACATTTTATTTAGCCATACCAACTATGTTAGGAGCAAGCTTATTGAAATTAGTTAAGTTTGGATTTGCTTTTACAGCAACAGAATTAGTCATTTTGTTCGTAGGTATGATTGTGTCTTTCTTAGTTTCTATATTGGTAATTAAATTTTTGATGAATTATATTAAGAAACATGATTTTAAACCTTTTGGTTATTATAGAATTGTTTTAGGAATTATGGTATTAGCTTATTTTTGGGTAATAAGATAGGAGAAAAAGAAATATGATAAATGTTGTATTAGCAGTTATAGAACACGATGAAAAAATATTATTAATAAAGAGAGAAAGAGGAAATTTTGTAGGGTTATATGCTCTGCCAGGAGGAAAAGTGGAGGAAAGTGAGCATATTGATAAAGCGGTAGAAAGAGAAATTAAAGAGGAATTAGGATTGGATTTGCCAATGAAGCGATTATTGGGAACAGCAACTGAAATTATGCATGATAAGAATGAAACTAGTTTTCTTTATTGTTGTGAATTAGGGATGGAGGCTAAGCAGAAAATAGAAAATCCAGAATTCCAATATAAATGGTTTTCTAAGGAAGAACTAAAGAACTCTAAAGAAATAATTGAAAGTGATAAAAGAATGGTAGAAGACTTTTATTTGAAAAATAATATAAATTATATGAAGCTAGACTGCTATCGAGACAGTACAGGAAAATATAATTGGAAATAGTAGAAGGTATGGAATTCATGCCTTCTTTCATTTTCTTAGGAAGAAGAAAAAATAATAGGCATGACAGTAAGCATGCCTATTCAATCTTTCGGTTGTTTCTTTCATTCGTTGTGGGAGCACACAATTTTTCATATTCCTTGCATTTAATCTTATAATCCATTTGCAAGCATAAATAGCGATAATAACTGCATGCTTGTTCATATTGCATCATCATTTCATTCATATCCATATTAGGAGGTGGCACATTATAATCCATAAAAGGTGGCATAAAGCCAGCATTAAAATCACGTTCCATTAATTTCATCAACTCCTTAAAAATTATAAATCAAAATTCCAAAAAGGAAAAAAAGTTATAAAAAGGTAGGTATAAAAAGCTGCCAAAACGCCATGAAGTAGTTTTCCCAATACATAAGGCTTAATCGAAAGGTCTGTTTTAGAAACAATACTCCACACTTGAAGAAAAATAGAAATTCCACCAAAACCAAGTAAAAAAGCAGTAAAAATAAGATTTAAAGAAAGTTTTTTACAAGCAATGGAAGAAATGGTACTAATACCATTTGTAATTTCTAAAAAGCCAGTCAAAAGTCCTGGAATAAAACTAGTATCAATCTGTAAAATTTGAAAAATAGGGCTTAAAAAAAGCGTAAAGCTATTTAAAATGCCACTAGCCTTAAGAATAGAAATGATACTAGAAAAAATCACAACAAAACCACCAATTAAAAGAATTGTGGAAATACTACTAGTAATGCTTTCTGCTAAAATTTCACCTAAATTAGAAAAAGAAGCAGTTTTTTTGGTTTGCTCAAAAGAAGAAGTGGAAACCTTATCAAAAGTCTGCTTATCCTTTTTCCAAAAGCGAAAAATAAAACCAACACTAATACAAGCTAGCAAATGGGTAAGAAATAGTAAAATACCAATAGAGGTGTTTTTAAAACTAAGAATACCAACGGTTCCAATGATAAACAAAGGACCAGAATTGTTGGTAAAACTAAGTAATCTTTCGCATTCTTCTTTGCTACAAATATTATTTTGTCTAAAATTGCAAGCAATTTTTGCTCCCATAGGATAACCACTAATAATTCCCATAATAAAAGCAAAAGCACCATTACCTCCTACATTAAAAAGAGGTTTCATAAAACGATTAAAAATAGACCCGAAGAAGGGAAACAAAATTGGTATGCATTAGCAGTTCAGTAGCAACGAAAAAGGGAAAAAGGGAAGGTACCACAGAGTTTGCCCAAAGAAGTAATCCAGACTTTACAGCAGGAAGATTACTTTGGGAAAAGATGAGTAGTCCAATTGTAAAGGTTAAAAATAGCATAGGTAATAAATTTCTTTTCAATTTTATGACATAGATACTTGGCTTGGCAATCATGATAAACCTCTTTCCTTAAAATTAGATTATTAATAGTATATTGTATAAAAATGGAAATATGAATAAATCATTATTTCACGAATTTAGTAGAGAAAATAGTAGTTAATAATTAGCAAAATATAGAAACAATTTAAGTTTCGACTTTTTGCAAGTGTGGGTTATAATATACATTTTTTTACACTTTGTGTGTCGCAACATACAAAATCAAATTTTCATCTGTATGTTGCTCCAATCGCACTCACTTTGCTCGTTTGGTCGCTTATGCAGTGTTGCAAAAATGATATATTATAACCCACACTTGCAAAAAGTCGAAACTTGAATAGAAACAAACCTTGCTTTTTTGACAAAATTATAGTAGAATAAAAAACAGACAAAAGACAATAAAATAAGATGAGGAAGTGAAAAAAATTGGAAATTGAAAAAGAAATTAGCAACCTAACAATAGAAAAAAGTACAATACACTATCAAGAGCCAATGAAAAAGCATACCACCTTTAAAATAGGTGGCGTAGCCGAATGTCTTATTGAAATAAAAAAAGAAGAAGAACTAAAAAAAATACTAGACCTAGTAAATCAAAAACAAATACCATTAACCATATTAGGAAATGGAAGCAACGTATTAGTCTTGGACAAAGGAATCAAAGGAATTACACTAGTCATCAAACTAGAAAAAATAGAAATACAAGAAAAAGAACAAGAAATAGAGATTACAGTAGGAGCAGGAGAAAAATTAGGTAAACTAGCACGGAATATGTCGTAATGAAGAAATAACAGGACTAGAAGAATTATCAGGAATTCCAGGAACCATCGGAGGAGCTATCCGAATGAATGCAGGGGCTCATGGAAAAGAAATGAAAGATATTGTAAAAACAGTAAAAGCAATAGACTATCAAGGAAAAGAAAAAATATTCACCATAGAAGAATTGGAATTTGATTATAGAACTAGTCTTTTCAAAAAAGAAAAATACATCATAACAGAGGTAGTCTTAAAATTACAAAAAGGAAACAAAGAAGAAATAAAAGCGAAAATGGAAGAATATGCAAACTATCGAAAAGAAAAGCAACCAATAGAATACCCAAGTGCAGGAAGCACCTTCAAAAGAGGAAGTGACTTTATAACTGCTAAACTAATTGATGAAGCAGGACTAAAAGGGTATCATATCGGGGATGCAGAAATATCAACCAAACATTGTGGTTTTGTCATTAATAAAGGAAAAGCCACAGCAGAAGACGTGTTGGCATTAGTAGAATATATACAAGAAAAAGTATATGAAAAATTCAACAAAAAAATCGAATTAGAAATTGAAATAATAGGAGAATAGATAATGAAGGGTTTTTGGCAATGGTTTAAAGCAAGTAACAAAATGAAAAGATGGATGTTTTTAATACTTATTGGAATTTTACTAGCATGTTATGGAATAGCAGAAATCTTAGTGATGAAAGAATTTTCCTCTTTCCAAGAAGTAGGAGGGGTAATCGTTGCTTTTGTACTTGGCTTTATTTCAATTGTATTAGGACTTATTTTCTTAAATAAACGAACATTAGAAGTGTTAATCGAAGCCACAGACGAAAGAATGGAAAACAAAAAAAGTGTCAATGTAAAATCACTCATTTTCAACAAAAGAGTCTATGATAAAGGACCAAATATTGTTGTAATTGGCGGAGGAACAGGGCTAGACACCGTTTTAATGGGATTAAAAAACTATACGAGTAACTTAACAGCAATCGTAACCATTTCTGATTATGGAGAAGGAGCAAATGCGTCTAGAAAAGCACTAGAAATGTTGCCATTAGATGATGTAAAGGATAGCATCATATCACTTGCTTCTAAAAAGAAAGAAATTGATAAATTATTCAACTATGAATTTATAAGTGGAACATTAGCTGGTTTGCATTTTTCTGATATCTATTTTTCAGCCATGAAGGAAATCAATGGGAATTTAGGGGATGCTGTAATAAAGAGCAATGAAGTTTTAGGCATGATAGGAAAAGTAATACCAGTAACCTTAGATGAAATGAACATTGTAGCAGAATTAGCCAATGGATATATAGTAGAACAAAAATCTAGAATTCAAAAAGTAATTACCGAAAAATTGACAAGAATTAGTCGTATTGTGCTAAGTCCATCAAATTGCAGGGCAACACCAGGGGTAGTAGAAGCCATCAAAAAAGCAGACTGTGTCATCATTGGACCAGGAAGTTTATATACTAATGTTATTCCTAACTTATTAGTAAATGGAGTAGCAAAAGCCATCAAAGAAAGTCCAGCCATCAAAGTATATATTAGTAACATTATGACAGAGCCAGGACAAACAGATGAATATAGTGTATCAGACCATTTAAATGCCATCATAGAACACTGTGGTAATGGCATGATTGATTATTGTATTTATGATACAGGGGAAGTGATTCCAGAGTTTATTAAAAAATATAACAAAGAAGGACAAGAGCTAGTCGAACAAGACATCGACAAAGTAAGAGGAATTAAATTTTTACAAAGAAACCTATCAACTGTTGTGAATGACCATATTAGGCATGATCCTAATTTAGTAGCAGCATCTGTGATAGAGTTGATTTGTGATGACTTAAAATATCAAGACAAGCAAAATGACCCACAATATTTAATGCTCAATAATAAACTAAGAGAAGAAAAAAGAATTCGTAAAATAAAAAAATCAATGAAACGAAAAGAAAAAAGTAAAAAAGCAGGAAAACGTACCAAAGTGGCAAAAGGAAAAAGCAAATTTAGCAATAAATATAGAGAAAGAATTGAGTCTATTCGTGAAGCAGATGATAAAATAAGGGAACAAGAAATAGAGAAAAAAGAAACAACAAAGAAGGCCAAAAAACAAGAAAAGAAAAAAGAAAAAGAATTGAAAAAAGAGCCAGTGGTCGAAGAAAAAATAATTGATACAATAGAAATGAAAAAGGATGAAGAAATCCAAAAAGAAGAAACAATTAAATTAGAAATAGAAACAAAAGAAGAGACTAAAGTAGAAGAGCCACAAGAAAAAGCAAAAGTAACAGAATCAGGAATTGATTTAGAACAAGCAAGATTAAACTTAGAACAAGTTTTAGCAGCAGCGAGGGCAGATTTAGAAAAAACCAGAAAAGGAAACAAGGAAGAAAAAGAAGAGGTATTAGTCACAACAACAGCTAAAACAGAAGAAAAAGAAAGCAAAGAAGCGAAAACTACTACCAGTACAACGAAAAAAACTGAAACCAAAACACCAAAACCAAAAAGTGCTAGGGGCAGAAAAAGAAAAACACAAGCGTAAATAAAATTCCCATTTACCTCATTCACCCAAGTTACCCAAGACACCCCATTCAAACCCGGAACCAGTGGGGAAATGTGGAAAATAGAAGGAGAAAAGAAAGATGCAAATAACGAAGGAAAAATTGAATTTAGAAGAAGGACTAAAGAAGGAATGGATTGTAACCAATGGAATAGGAGGCTTTAGTTCTTCTACTGTTATTGGAGCCAATACCAGAAAATATCATGGATTATTAATTGCTCCCTTAACACCACCAGCAAGAAGATTTTTGGTGTTATCAAAGTTAGATGAAAGCATAGAGATAAGAAATAAAAAATATGACTTATATACCAATTTAGGAAAAAACTATATTTCTCATGGCTATGAATATCAAGAAGAATTTAGAAGAGACTATGTACCAATTTTTAAATATAAAGTAGGAAAAGTAGAAATTACGAAAATGATATGTATGGAGCATGGTCATAACACTGTAGGGGTATTTTATAAAATAAAGAATGATGGGACAAAAGCGAAATTGACTTTAGCACCAGTGGTGAATTTTAGAGATTTTCATCAAATGAGTACAGACCATTATTTCAATATACAACAAACAGTAAATAAAACAAAGGTAAAACTAGTAATAGATGGCAATTCACAAACGCCAGTTTATATGCACATGTCAGAGGGAGAATATAAAGAGCATCAAAATGATACTTTTTCAAATATGTTTTATATTGAAGAAGAAAAAAGAGGTTTTTATGCAGAGGAAAACCATGCTGTACCTGGTGTTTATGAAATAGAAATACCAGCTAAAACGGAAAAAGAAATTTCCTTTGTGTGTTCTTTAGAAGATAATATCGAACAAAAAAGTGTAAGAAGATTGATTAATAACGAAATTATCCGACTAGGAGAGTTATTTAATGAGTCCTTATTAATTGATAATCGTAAGAAAAATAAAACCAAAAAAGAAATCGAAAGAGATGATTTAGTAAAAACTTACTTAATGGCAGCAGACAGCTTTATTGTTTATCGACCATCTTTTAATTTGCATACTGTTTTAGCAGGATACCCATGGTTTTTAGATTGGGGACGAGATACTTTAATTGCTTTTGAAGGTTTGATTCTTATTCCTAAGAGATTTGAACTAGCCAAAGAAATTTTACAGACCATGGTTCGAGACGTTAAATTTGGTTTAGTGCCAAATGGTTATTCTGGTTATGATAATAGACCACTTTATAATAGTGTAGATGCTTCTTTACTACTGTTTGAGCAAGCACAAAAATATCTTCAATATACAGGCGATTTTGAATTTGTGAAAGAGAAACTATATCCTGTATTTGAGGAGATTTTAGATAACTACACAAAGGGAATTGACATAGATGACAATAATATTTATTTAGATTCAGATGGTTTAATTGTTTCAGGAACTGACCAAACGCAAAATACTTGGATGGATGCTAAGTATGATGGGGTAGCCATTACCCCACGAAATGGAAAAGCGGTTGAGATAAATGCAATGTGGTATAATGCGAACCAAATTATGGCAGAACTTTGTAAAAAAATGAAACACCCACTGATGGCAAAAAAATATAAAGAAATAGCAGAAAAATGCAAGAGTGCCTTTCAGAGTAAATTTTACAATGAAAATAAAAAGTGTTTATATGACGTGTTAGGCGATGAAAAAATAAGACCAAATCAATTATTTGCTTTGAGTTTAACCTATCCTGTGCTAGACCCAAACTCACAAGAAGCAAATCAAATGCTAGCAACAGTTGAGAAAAAGTTGTTGAATGCTTACGGACTAAAAACACTTGCCAAAGGAGAAGAAAACTATACAGAAGTTTATGAAGGAAGTCCAGAAAAAAGAGATACTAGTTATCATCAAGGAATTACTTGGCCATGGCTACTTGGATTATATTACAATAGTTTGAAAAATAGTTTGCAAGCAGCTAAAAAAGCAGAAGATAAAAAAATGTGGGAAGAAAAGCTAGAAAAGTTTGTGGAGAAAACAACAAAGACTTTTCAAAGTGAAATTTTTAGCATTGGTTGTATGGGAGGTATTGCAGAATTATATGACTCTGTAAAACCACAATTACCAAAAGGAACGATAAATCAGGCTTGGAGCGTCGCAGAAGTATTTAGAATTATTTTGAGGAAGTAAAAGGATGTTAAGCATAGAAAATTTAGAAAAAGAACTAAAAAATGAAAAATTACAAAGTCTATATCTTCTTTTTGGGGAAGAATTATTCTTATTGGAGTCGATATTAAAAAAAATAAAGAATTCATTTGGCGAGACAGTGAAAGGAATTAACTACATAACTATTGATGAAACCAATTGCAATACCTTAATTGCTGACATAGAAACACCAAGTTTTGGTTATGAAAAAAAGTTAATCATAGCAAGAAATACAGGACTTTTCAAAAAAGAAGGAAAAAGGAAAAATGCAGAACTTACGAGTTTAAAGGAAAAAATAAATACGTACTTAATCAAAAATGAAGAATTAATCAAAGATAGTGTTGTGTTAGTTTTTGTGGAAGAAGAAGCAGATACAAAGCAAGAATTATATACTACCATTGATAAATTAGGAATTGTATGTAAATTTGATTATCAAAAACCAATGCAGATAGAAAAGAGAATAAAAGCAATTTGTAACGGCTATAAGGTTCAAATAGATGATAGTACATTGCGTTATTTTATTGAGTGTTGTGGCACCAGTATGCAAGATTTAATCAATGAAATACGAAAATTGATAGAATATGCAGGTGAAGGTGGAAAAATACAAAAAGAGGATATCGATAGATTAGCCATAAAAAAATTAGAAAGTGTTATTTTTGATTTAACAGATACTTTAGGGAAAAAGGATATTGCAAAAGCTTTGCAAGTTTTAAAGAATTTAATTTATGCAAAAGAGCCATTACAAAAGATTTTAATTACACTATATAATCATTTTAAAAAGTTGTATTTTGTAAAAATGGCGCTTCGCTGTCAAAAAGATATTGTAACAAGCTTGAATTTAAAGCCTAATCAGACTTTTTTGGTTAATAAGTATAAAACACAGGCTAATTTTTTTCAAGAGAGAGAATTGAAAAGTATTTTACAAGATTTAAGAAATTTGGATGCTGATTACAAATTAGGTTTGAGTGATTTACAAGTGGGATTAGAAACAATTCTTTGTAAGTATTGTTCGTAAAGAAGAGAAGGAGAGGATATGAACCGATTTGAAAGACAACATATAATAAGAATTATCAAGGAAATAGAGCAAAAAGGGGAAATACCAATCGCGAAAAAAGCATACTATTTGTATCAAAAACTAGGTGATATTTATCAATATAAAAGTAATTATAAATATTTAAATTATAATACAGAAGAAGAAATGCAAAACAAAAAGAAAGTATATTACGAGGGAACGACAGAAGAGGGAGATGGTATCTGTAAAGACATTAATGAAACTTATGTAGAGGCTTTAGGAATGCTAGGAATAGAAGCGCATCTATCATCCTTTGGAAAAAAATTCCCACATGTAGATGCTTGTTTTAAAGATGAGATAGGAAATTTATCTACGATATATAGAAACCATGAAGCAAGAAAATGAAGGAAAAGAATTTGCAGAAATTGATGAGGAAACGCTAAAATCGTGGGATGAAGAGTTTGGCTATAGTTATCAAGGCTTGTATACCAATGACATTTTAGATATGTTATTAACAGAAGTGCAAAATGAAGAACTTATAGTGGATTTTTTTGGAACTGACCAAAAAGATGAATTAGCACAAAGAAAGATAGATTTTATTATGGAAAAAATAGAAATTGCTAATGTTCATAGAAGAAAAAAGATTGGAGCAGTAGAAGCAATTTCTTATTATACAAAAGTAATAAACAAAGTCTTAACAGAAGAAGAAAGAAAATATATTAAATTGTGTCGAGCCTTTGTAGAAGAAGATGGCAAAAGAAAGGCAAGTGATATCTTAGCAATTGAAATGCAAAATGAAAATGTTTATTATTGGTACAATGGGAGAAATCAAATTTTTGAAAAAATAACAAGAGAAGAATTGTTAAAATCAGATATTAAATGTCATAGTACAAAAGAGGACAAAGAAGATATATCTCTATTTGTAAATTATCTGGAAGGAAGGTTTAATCAAGAAAAAACAGAAGGAGTAGAGAAATAAAGAAGGAAACATGAGAGCAAGAAAGTCAGTTTTTGTCGAACGATTTTTCTTGTATGGCAATCGCTTAAAAATTTATGTGTTAATACCTAGTATTATGAAATGCT
>CANPHV010000009.1 GCA_947573965.1 uncultured Clostridium sp. | reverse complement strand
AACAGGAATGTTAGTAACAGGAAAAAATGAAAAAATCCAATTAGAAGATGGACAAAAATTCACATTAGTAAACGAAGACATAGTAGGAGACAAAGATAGAGTATCTGTATCTTATAAAGAATTATACAATGACGTAAAACCAGGAAGCAAAGTATTAATCGATGATGGAGCTATCGAATTAGTAATTGATGAAATCGTTGGTAAAGATATTGTATGTACTGTAGTACACGGAAACGGTTTAGGAAGTAGAAAAACTATCAACTTACCAGGAACAGCAGTACGTTTGCCAGCTTTAAAGCAAAAAGATATTGATGACTTAAAAACAGCATGTGAACATGATTATGATTATGTTGCTATGTCATTTGCTAGAAACAAAGATGACATTGATCAAGTAAGAAAAGTATTAGATGAAAATGGTGGAAAAGACATCAAAATCATTACAAAAGTAGAAAATGTGGAAGGATTAGAACACATGGAAGAAATCGTTGACAATGCAGACGTTCAAATGATTGCACGTGGAGATATGGCAACCGAAACAGATTTTACAGAACCACCAGTTATGCAAAAGAGATTTATAAAATTATCAAATAAAGCTAACAAACCAGCTATCACAGCAACACAAATGTTAGAAACCATGACATATAACCCATTACCAACAAGAGCGGAAGCGAGTGACGTAGCTAACGCTATTTACGATAGAACCAGTGCTGTTATGTTATCAGGAGAATGTGCTATGGGAAAATACCCAGTTGAGTGTGTTCAAACCATGGTAAAAATAGCAAATAGAGTAGAAAAAGACATTGATTACTGGAAAAAATTCAGAGAAAACGAAAACATTGATATGTCTAACTTAGAAAGCAAAATAGCTTACTCAACCTCTGTTATGGCAATGAACCTAAATGCAGATGCTATTGTATGTTATACAAATACAGGTGATTCAGCAAGAAGATTTGCAGGAATGGGAGTAGGATGTCCAATCTTAGCAATTACAGACAACAGAAGAACTTACAATCAATTAGCAATCGCTTGGAACGTAACACCTATCTATGTAGAAAGCAAAGAAGTAATTGATGATATCGTAACAGAAGGAATTGAAAAATTAAAACAAAAAGGAATTCTAGAAAAAGGAGATACCATTGTTGTATCTGGAGGAGCTAAATGGTTAGCATCTGCTGAAGATAGCAAAATCATTGGAGGAATCGCAAGAATATAAAAAACAAAGAAAGAGCAAAGTTATTTCAAGAACCTTGAAAAAACATTGCTTTTTTTTCATACAATGTGATATACTATACCTATCAAAAGGAAAGGAGAAGGGAAAAGGCAATGGGCACTTGGTGCCTGTCCCAGAAATGACCATTCAGAATGGTCAATTGGTGCCTGTCCCAAAAGTGGCCATAATGAAACCAATCGTAGCAATTATCCGGGAAACCCAATGTGGGGAAATCTACTTTTTTCAATTATTTAGTAGGAAGTAGAATTTCTATTGTACAAGATACACCAGGAGTGACTAGAGATAGAATTTATGCAGAGACTAATTGGAGAGGAAGAAACTTCACTTTAATTGATACTGGGGGAATTGAACCAGACTCGGAAGATATTATTTTGTCCCAAATGAGGGAACAAGCTAATTTAGCCATAGTTATGGCAGATGTTATTTTATTTTTAACAGATATTAAGCAAGGGGTAACAGCAGCTGATAAAGAAATTGCGTTAATGTTAAAAAAGTCTGGAAAGCCAATTGTTTTGGTATGTAACAAAGCAGACAATTTTGATAAAGATAGACAAGAAGCTTATGAATTTTATAATTTAGGTATTGGAGAACCTTATCCTATTTCTGCAAGTAATGCGATTGGAATAGGGGATGTGCTTGATAAAATTTATGAGAGTTTTCCACCAAAACTAGAAAAAGAAGAGGAAACCAATGTTACAAAGGTAGCAATTATCGGAAAACCAAATGTAGGAAAGTCTTCTTTAATCAATAAAATATTAGGAGAAAATCGTGCCATTGTAAGTGATATTGCAGGAACGACAAGAGATGCCATTGATACAGAATTTGAAAATGAAAAAGGGAAATATGTATTAATTGATACAGCAGGTGTTAGACGAAAAAGTAAAGTCAAGGAAAGTATCGAAAAATTTAGTATCATGAGAACTTTACTAGCCATAGAAAGAGCAGACGTGTGTCTAATGATGATAGATGCAACAGAAGGGGTCACAGACCAAGATGCCAAAATTGCAGGAGAAGCCCATGAAGCAGGAAAAGGTGTTATTATTGTAGTAAATAAATGGGATATGGTAGAAAAGGAAACAGGAACTTTAGAAAAATACAAAAAGGAAGTATATGATAAATTAAAATATCTATCTTATGCTCCTATGATATTTGTATCAGCAAAAACGGGGCAAAGAGTTCACAAATTATTTGAATTAATCAATTATGTTGCAGAACAAAACGCAATGAGAATTTCAACCTCTGTTTTGAACCAAGTAATTAATGAAGCCATTGCTATCGTGCAACCACCAACGGACAAAGGAAAACGTCTAAAAATATATTATGGAACACAAGCATCAACCAAGCCACCAACGTTTGTTATTTTTGTGAATAATAAAGAGTTGTTCCATTTCTCTTATGAGAGATATTTGGTAAATCAAATCAGAAAAGAGTTTGGATTAGAAGGAACGCCAGTTAGAATTATGGTGAGAGAAAAATTGGAAAGATAATTAACAAGTTCCTTCCCAATTTGAGAATTTAAAAGATAAAAGGAGGAAAAGAAAATGATAGAATGTGTGATAATGGCAGTCATTGCTTACTTAATAGGAAGTATCAATTTTTCAGTCATCATCAGTAAAAAAGTAGCTGGATTTGATGTAAGAGAAAAAGGAAGTGGAAATGCAGGAAGCACAAATATGCTTCGTTCAGTAGGAAAAAAAGCAGCAGCAGTAACTTTGTTGTGTGATATTTTAAAAGGAGTAGTAGCCATAATTATTTCCGTTCTTGTCGGAAATATTGTTAAAGAAGCAAACCGTGAATTATTATTGCAAGTAGCAGGAATTGCAGTAGTAATCGGTCATACTTTTCCTATCTTCTTTGGTTTCAAAGGAGGAAAAGGAGTAGCAACATCACTTGGGATATTATTGATGACTAATTGGCAAATTGGTTTAATCTGTTTGGTTTTTGCTATCGTATTGATAGTTTTAACAAGGATGGTATCTTTGGGGTCTTGTGCAGCAGCTATTTTATTTCCTGTTTTAACGTTATTTATTAATAATAGTTATACAATCTTAACAGAAGGAAAAAATGGAAATACGTATTTTGTATATAGTGTCATTTTAGCAATTATTGTTTTATATAATCATAGAAGTAATATTCAAAGACTAATGAATGGAACAGAAAATAGAATTAGTTTCAAAAAATAAAAGGAGAAAACAAATGAAAAAATTAATACCCATAAGTATAATATGTATAGTAACATTTATGTTTGTGATTAATTGTGTATATGCAGTTGACACATTCGAATTAGAATTTAAGGTCATTCAGAATAAAAAGAACGAAAGATTTGATTTGTATATTTTATTACCAAGAGAATATATCACCTTTGCAATACAACAAGCAAACTTGCCAATCAACTATGATGGAGCAGAAACCCTTAAAAAAAATGACATACCAGGAATAATTGTGCCAAAAAATAATATACAAGACGAAATTTATACAGAGAAAGGAATTGAATATATCCAAATTCGATTAATGGAAGAAAATGAAGTATATTCATTTGATTTATTGGAAAATTATCCACAAATGGATATTAAATACAGAATAAAAAACATAGAAAAAGACTATATTGTACATATCGATAATTTTAAAATTGAAAAAGGAAAATGTCAAATTGAATATAATTTTGCTAAAGATACAGTAAAACAACCAGACCAAAAAGTTCTGAATTTCAATGTGAAATTATTATTAATGCTGTTATTATTAATCATTATTGTAGGTGCAATTGCCTATAAAAAAGGAAGGAATTAAGTTTGAAAAATTTAATTCTTTTCTAACCAAGATTTGTGTGTTAAAGAAGGGATGGAAATAAAAATGAAAAAAATAGCAATTATTGGAAGTGGAAGTTGGGGAGTAGCTTTAGCCACTCATTTAGCTAAAAGTGGAAATGAAATCAAAATATGGTCTTTTAATGAAACAGAAATGCATATGATAAATCAAGAAAGAAAGTGTAAATTCTTGCCAGGACTACAAATACATGAAAACATCACTTGTTCAAACAACTTTGAAGAAGTAATTCGAGAAGCAGAATTTATATTGCATGTAACACCATCTAAATTCACACGTGATACCTTTAAACAGTATAAACAATACGTCGGAAATAAGCCAGTAATCATATGTTCTAAAGGCTTTGAAAAAGAAACACTAAAAACCTTAGATGAAGTTATCTTAGACGAATTACCAACAGCAAGAATTGGTGTTTTATCAGGACCAAGCCATGCCGAAGAAGTATCCATAGCCATTCCAACTGTTTTAGTAGTAGCATCTGAGCATGATGACATATTAGAAATGATACAAAACACATTCATGGGAAATGAAATGAGAATTTATACATCCAAAGATGTAAAAGGTGTAGAATTAGGAGGAGCCTTAAAAAATATCATTGCCTTTTGTGCAGGAGTAGCAGCAGGCATTAACTTAGGGGACAATACCTTTGCTGCATTGATTACCAGAGGGCTAAATGAACTAACCAGATTAGGCATCGAATTAGGAGGAGACAAAGAAACTTTTTATGGTTTAAGTGGGCTAGGAGATTTAATCGTCACTTGCTTAAGTGAGCATAGCCGAAACAGAAAAGCAGGAAAATTAATAGGGCAAGGAAAAACATTAGAAGAAACCAAAAAAGAAGTAGGAATGGTAATAGAAAGTATCGATAACATCGAAGTCGCTTATCAATTAGGGAAAATACATAAAGTTGACATGCCAATTGTCGAAACCGTTTATAAAGTCATCTACGAAAAATTAGACCCACAAGAAGCAGTCAAAAAATTAATGACAAGAAACAAAAAAAGTGAATAATTATGTCGCAAAAAAGAAATACTAAAAATGGGCATTAGGGACGTTTCCTTTTGCACATTTTTGTGCAAAAGGGACATATCTTCTTAAAAAGTATTTTGAAAAAGGAGTAAGAAAAATGGAATTTTTTGATAAATTAGGAAAAAAGGCATCAGAAGCCTATAAATTAACAGCCGATAAGACTGGAAAAATAGCCAAGGAAACCAAAATTAAGTTTAAAATAGGAGAATTGAAAACACAAATCAATGACATTTATGAAGAAATCGGTAAAAAAGTCTATGAAAAACACATCAGAGAAGAAGATATTTGCATTAAAAAAGACTTAGAAGAGCAATGTACAAAAATTGATGTGTTAAGTGATGAAATTGATAGTTTACTAAAAGAATGCTTAACATTGAAAGATAAAAAGCAATGTCAAAAATGTTATAAGGAAATTGAAAAAGACGATAAGTTTTGTCCAAATTGTGGAGAAAAACAAACAGAAGAACCTAGACAAGAAATTGAAGTAGAAGAAAAATTAGAGAATACAGAAGTAGAAGAAGATAAAGCAATGGAAAAACAAGTGGTAATAGAAGAGTTAGAACAAAATATAGAAAATCAGGAAAACAGAGAAGAAAGTAAGCAAGAAGCAACAGAAGATGAAAAAACTAACTTAGAAAGAACCGTAGAAATCGAATCGAATGTGAAATTAGAAGAAGAGGAAGAAGACAAAGAATAAAGAGCAAGAAGGGAGATAATTTTAAACGTGAAAATAGTAGTGCAAAGGGTAAACGAAGCAGAAGTAAAAGTAGAAGGAAAAATAGTTGGAAAAATCAAAAAAGGGTTTTTAGTATTATTGGGAGTCACCCATAATGACACAAAAGAACAAGCAGACTACTTAGTAAAAAAACTTTGTAAATTACGAGTATTTACAGACGAAAATGATAAAATGAATTTAGGATTAAAAGACATACAGGGAGAATTATTAATTGTATCACAATTTACATTATATGCAGACTGTTCACAAGGAAATCGACCATCTTTTACAGAAGCGGCTAAACCAGAACAAGCTAATGAATTGTACGAATATTTTTGTTCTGAATGTGAAAAAAATGACATTCATGTCGAAAAAGGAATTTTTGGTGCCGATATGAAAGTAAGCCTTTTAAACGATGGACCAGTTACCATTATAATTGAGAAATGAAATGGAGAAAACGGGGATTAAGGGACGTCCCCTAATCCCCTTTTTTCTAGTAGGGAAAGCGTTCGTATAAATATTTAATAAAGTCATCTGCATTTTCTTCTGTAATATGAACAAAAACGTTTTTATCTAAACTAACCCACATATGCATATCAAAGTCTTCGCAATTATCAGCAAAAATACCCACAATTTCAGCCAATTCAATTGGGTTGATATATTTTTTTTCCCAATTCAAATTTTCTTCTATATTAAAATTAGTGTTATAGAAATGGCTTAAAAATCGATTTAATTCACCTTTTTTTTGACTATATAAATTAACCGTTACTAACATAAAAACTCCTAAAAAATAATCTTTCTATTAGTATTGAAAATGAAATTAAATTTATACATAGAATAAAGTAAAACAAAAATGTAAATACTAGAAAAAATAGAAAAAACGAGGAGGTTTTGAATTTGAAAAATATTAAAAGGATTACCTATGTTGTAGTCATTGCGATTTTATTGATTTTGTCACTCACAATTTATACAAATGCAAGCAAAAATGATGAAAGTGACCAAAAGAATAAAACTTTTTCACAAATCAAATATATGGAAGGAAAAATGGCTAATTTATTAAATACGATGAATAATATAGAAGCCAGAAATTATAGCGTTGTAACGAGTGAAATGTCAAAAGCAACCACTGAAAAATCGAATAGTGAAAATAGTTCTTCAAGTGGTGGTTCACAAGGAGGACAAGGTGGTGGAAAATCATCTTCTGGTTCTTCTTCACAAGGTGAAGGTTCTGAAGAACCAGGAGGAAGTAATGACGCAAGTGAAGGAACAGGAGATGGAGAAGATAAAAAAGAAAAGAAATTTGAATTAAAAGCAACTGGTGTGTTGACCAATACAGAAGATATCAATTGGGATATTATTAAGAGTGAAGTAGAAAATCTTTATACTTCTTTGCCAGCAATTACTATGGATTTGTATCAGTTTAATATTAATCAAGAGGATATTTTAGGGTTTAATAGTCAATATGATAAATTAACGAGTGTTGTAAAAGATGAAAAAAAGCAGGAGACTTTAAATGAGTTGGTAAAAGTCTATGAATACTTCCCTAAATTTTTGAGAGGTTCTTCGCAAGATACGCTTTATACAACTTTAGTAGAAACAAAAGCAAACGTATTTAAAGGATATAGCAAGTTAGATACTGGAAACTGGCAAGAGATTTCTAATGATATTAAAAGTGCAATTGATACGTATTCTAAATTGTTGACAAATACAGAAATTGATGCTAGAAAACAGTACAATGTTAGTAAAGCATATATCATGTTAAATGAACTGCAAAATGCTAGTAATTTAAAGGACACGGCCGTCTTTTTAATAAAATATAAGAATTTGCTTGAAGAAATGAATAATATATAATATTAGCATAGGAAAAAACAAGTTAAAATAGTCTATTAGATAACTTTTGCTTGTTTTTTTGTTTTTTAATATACTTATCTTAATAATCGTGTTATAATTATTTTATTAATAGAAATGTTGGGAGAAATTAGTTGTGGAAAAGATATGTCAAAGTTGTAGTATGCCGATTGTATCAAACGAACAATTAGGGAGCAATAAAGATGGAAGTAGTAATGCAGATTATTGTAAATATTGTTATGAAAAGGGTGAATTTATAGATAAGGTTACCATGGAAGAATATATAGAAATGTGCTCAGAGTATGGTTCGCAAGCGGGGATGACCAAGGAAGAAATGAAAGAACATTGCAAGAAAGTATTTCCTACTTTAAAAAGATGGAAGTGTACTTGTACAGATGCGTGTGCAAATGGTTATAATCCTTATTGTACTTGCACTAATCCAGAGTGTCATTGCAGAGAAAAATAGTAAGTTGTCGTTTAGAATGGAGAAATAATAAAATGGATAATGAAATTGTTTTTGTAACACACAATACAGGAAAAATAAAATCAGCAGAGAGGTATTTTAAGAATTTAAAATTTACAACATTTAATTACGAATTGGATGAACCTAGAAGCGATGATATTAAAGAGATAGCAACAGTTAAAGTTAAACAAGCATATGAAATAGTAAAGAGACCATGTATAGCATTGGACACCGATTTTAGAATTGATGAATTGAATGGTTTTCCAAGAGCATTTGTAAATTTTTCATTAGATACTATAGGAATAAGTGGAATACTAAAACTGATGGAAAATAAAGAAAATAGAAGTTGTGCTTTTAATGAATGTTTAGCATATCACGATGGAAAAAAAATACATTATTTTTACGGAAAACATCCACGGAAATTTATCGGAGACTATTAAAGGATTGAATAGAGAAGAAAAATGGTCAGATTTATGGTATATTTTCAAACCTAAAGGGTTTGAAAAAACATTAGCTGAAATGGATGCTAATGAAAGAGAAGATAGAAGAAAAATTGACGGTTCAGTACAGGCAATGCAAGAGTTTGCAAAGTGGTACGAAAAAGATAAATAGTTCAGATTAGGAGATTTGATAATGAAAATAATAACATTATCAAGATAGTAATTTATGGAGAGGGACAAAGATGAAAAAGTTTACGAAAAAAACAATGATTATTTTTATTACAGTAAGTATAGTATTAATAGGATTAGGATTTATAGGTGGATTTTACACAAAAATATTAATGGATGAAGCTCAACTAATAAAAGAAAAGGAGAAACAAACGAGTTTGGCAGCATTAATGCCAGAAAGTGAAATAAATCGACTAAAAGAAAAGATTGAAAAAGATGAGACAGACTATGGAGATAATTATCAAGAATTTAATACATATAATCCTTATGTATATAAAAAAGAGCCAGACAGAATTTATTTTAAATCTTCAAAAATAGGGGCTTTTTATATGTTTGACAAAGAAGATGAAAATTATGAACATTTATTGGAAGTGGTAGAAGATAGAATGCATTACTCAGTAATAGATGATTATAATTTAAATTGTTTTACACCAGTCTCAATTAATACAATGATGACTTCAGGAGAAAATTACATTATTTTTGATTATGATAATGGAACTTTATCAGAATTTGATGAAAATTACAACAAAGACATTATTTTTAAATTTTTAGAAAATACAAGATTATATAGATTAGTTACTTATTTGTCATACTACAAAGTACCGATTTTAAAAAGTGATTTACCAAAAAAAGAATTTGCTAATAATACCAGTATGAGTGGTTATAAATATATGACATATGTAGATGGAAATTAAGCTTAACTAAAAAACAAATCGTAATAATACTTACAATAATTAGGACGAGTAATTGTTGATAATTATTTGTTCTTTGTAGTATAATCAATACAAGATAGTAATTTGTAGAGGAGGAATTATATATGAATAAAACAGCATGGATATTTTCATATAAACTTAAAAAAGGTGTAAAAGAAGAACAATTTGTAGAATTAACGCAAAAATTACACGATGAAATTATTTTTAAGGCAAAGGGATTTATTTCTTGGGAACACTACTTACAAGGAGATATATGGACTGATTTTGTTCTTTGGGAAACAGAAGAAGATGCAAATAATGCAACAACAATTGGGAAAGGAAAAGAAGTAACTAATAATTTTTATGCTTGCATTCAAATGAACACTTGTAGAGCATTAATTTCAAAACTAATAAAAAAGTATTAGATATACAAATTATAATAAGTAGGGGGCAGGTAATTAAGTTGAAAATTACTTGCCCTTTATGATATAATCTTAACACAAGATAGTAATTTATAAAGAGAATAAAAAAATGAGTAGTAGTTGTAGGGGAGATTATAAATTGGATATAGAAGTTAATAATATTAAAATTCATTATGAAGTTTTGGGAAACGGAAAACCTGTAATTTTATTAAATCCAAATAGTGTTAATACAGGACTTATGAAATTTATAGCAAATAGATTAAAAGAGAGATACAAAGTATATCTTTTGGATAGAAGAGGTTGTGGAAAAAGTGAAAAAAATTGTACTTTAACGTATGAAGAAACAGCAAAAGATGTATATGAATTTATAAACAAATTGAATATAGATAAGCCTTATTTACTAGGGTGTAGTGGTGGTGGAACTGTTGCACTAAATGTAGCAATTCATTATCCTAAAAGTATTTCTAAATTAGTTATATGTAGTGGTGTTGCAAGAAATAATATTGTCAAAAAACCCAATTATGCAAAAGTTATGGAAAAAATCCCTTTTTATCCAGGGAAGAAGAGTAACGAAAAGTTTGAAAAATTATATTATGAAGAACATTCTATAACAAAAGAAGAATTAGGAATTATAATAATGCCAACTTTAGTATTTAATGGCGGTAAAAAAGATATAGTTCCAAAAAACGAGGCTGAATATATCTCTAATAATATAAATAATTCAGAATTAGTTATATTAGAAAAAGCAGGACATTGTAATTATATCTTTAAAAATAAATTATTTTATGAGAAATTATTTGAGTTTTTAGAACAGTAAGAGAAGAAGTTGATATACAATATGAAATATAAACAAAAGACTTGTGTAAACAGCAAAATTAGCAAATATGGATTATTAAAGAGTAATTGCTAAATGATAATGGAGGAGATTGAATGATGGAAAATAAGCAAATACTATTATCAAATATAAACAAAGTCCATACTACTGAAATGGGAATAGATAGAATTAAAAGAAATTTAAAAATAGATACTGAAAATGTAGTTGAATTTTGTAAGAAGAAAATATTAGATAATAATTGCAATATTTATAAGCAAGGGAAGAATTGGTATTGTGAAGTTGATAATATAATAATAACTGTCAATTCATATAGTTATACAATTATTACAGCACATACAAAGAAATAAATTATAATTTTTAAAGGAGATAGATTTATGGCAGATTAGAATTCAAATACAAATGTAATTGTGGAAGTCAAGGTAGTGCATTACTAGATTTTGAAGATAGTAAAATAGGTATAGACTGTAAAGATGAATTAGTTATTACTAAAAATAGATTATGTTGTCCAAAAGATAAGGAGCCATTAATTACAATATTAGATAAAAAAGTAGATAGCTATGAAATGAAAATTACCTGTAAATCTTGTGAAAACATTTATGTAAAAGAAAAATAGAAATTACAATAACGGATGATGAAAAAAATAATTATTGATAATAACTATTAGAGAAAAGATTAAATGTATTTGAAATACAAAAAACGTGATTTGCCCATTTGGTAGACTTTTTAAACTTAATATGATATAATCAAAACTAGAGTAAATTGAATAGTCGCTGGTAAACTTCCGAAAGGAATTACGAGAGGAAAGTCCGGGCTTCAAAGAGCAAAGATGCTAGATAACGTCTAGTGAGGGTGACCTTAAGGAAAGTGCAACAGAAAATAACCGCTAAGCCTATGCTTAGTAAGGGTGAAAAGGCGAGGTAAGAGCTCACCGCCACTATGGTGACATAGTGGGTCAGTGTAAACCCCATCTGAAGCAACACCTAAATAGAAGATTAAGCCTGCTCGGCGCCTTCTAACTTGCGTGGCTTGAGATATATAGCAATATATATCCTAGATAAATGGCTATTTTAAAAGACAGAACCCGGCTTACAGATTTGCTCTTTTTTTTGTGGGTCTTTCTGGGACAGGCACCGAGTGACCATTAATACAGACGTTGACATAAAAATGTCCACTTGGTGCCTGTCCCAGAAAGTCCCATTTTGACAAGTTGAAGAAAAAAGTATATAATTCTTGTCAAAGAGGTGGAACGAATGAAAAAGATAAACTTTTTAGCAACGGACGGAGTTTGTTTAAATGGAATTCTTTATGAAGTACCAACGAAAACAGAGGATATTATTTTAGCAGTACATGGTATGGCAAGTAATTGCTTTAAACAACGAGATGAGATAATTGCTAATGTGGTTAATAAAGAAGAAATTGATTATTTTTGTTTTAATAATAGAGGAAGCGAATTAGTAAAATACATTCAAAATAATAAAGGAGAAAAAAAGCTAGGTGGCACGTCTTATGAGAATGTACTAGAAGGCTATGAGGATATTGTAGGAGCCATTTTAAAACTTAAAGAATTAGGGTATAAAAATATTTATTTACAAGGACACAGCTTGGGATGTACGAAAATAGTTTATACATATCATGAGTTAAAAGAGGAAGAAAGTAATGAGATATTAGAAAATGTAAAGGGCATGATATTACTTTCTTTAATAGATATTCCAACTACATTGAAAATATATTTAGGAAATCAATTTGAAAAATATTTGAAATTAGCAGAGGAGAAAGAAAAAGAAGGACAATTGCTAGCGTTGATGCCCAAAGAAGCTTTTATCCATCCTATTTGTGTTAAAACCTTTCTTAACTATGCACGTGATAATAAAGAAATTGATTTTGCTAATTATGGACAAGACAACGAATTAAAGAAATTAAATGAGATAGATATGCCACTATTTATGAGATGGGGAAATGTAAAAGAGATGATTGTGCAAGAACCGGATGAGTTAGTTGGCATGGTTTCGAATGCTATTTGCAATACTCAAAAGGATATCGCTTATATAGATGGGGCAAACCATGGATATGAAGGGAAAGAAGAAATAGTAGCAAAACAAATTATTGCATTTATTAAAAAATAAGAATGAGATTTTATAAGAGAACTCACTATAATCACGGAAGACTTTTCTAAAATATAAAAAATAAGGAAATACGAAGGAGAAAGAAATACAATGGATAAAATAACAAAAGCAAGAAAACAAAATATGAAGATATATTCGCTGTATCGAGCGATTTCGTTAGATTTAATATTCTATTATGCGATTAGTTTTTTATTTTTAACACAAGTGAAACACTTAAGTGCTTCTGAAGTTGTTTTAGGAGAAGCATTTTATGCAATCTTTATGATTTTATTTCAAATACCAGCTAGTATGATAATTGATAAAATAGGAACTAAAAAGTGTACCGTTGCTGCTAATGTTTTTAATGCTATATTTGTCATCTTGATTATGACTTGTGAAAACTTGCAAGCACTTATTTTTGCACAATTCATAAGTGCTCTTTGCTTTTCTATGAAAGATATATCAGATAGAGCCCTAATTCAATATTCAATACCAGAAACAGAAAAGCAAGGAGAAATATTTTCTAAATTAGAGGGCAAAGGAACCAAAGATTATTATTTGTTAAACGCAATAACATATGTCATTTCAGGATTTCTATTTATCATCAATCCTTATATTCCTATAATAGGTAGTTTGGGCTTTACTTTACTTGCTATTTTTATGTCATTGGGCTTTGAAGAAGTTGAGATAAAAAAAGAAAAACAAACTACAATAAATTATTTACAAGAATTATGGAAAGAAATGAAATTTATTGCGAATTCTGAACGATTAAGAAGTTTGTTTTTATATTCAGGAATTGCGTGGGGGGTTATTTGTTTGATGACCACATATCGTGCTAGTTTATTGGTAGATATTAAAACGCCAGAACAAGTAATTACAATGATAGCAGCTATTATAAGTTTTTCAGCATCAATGGGGTCTAAAAATCAAACAAGATTTCATAACTATTTTAGAAACAAATCATTATCAGCCATTTTAGTAATAGTAACAACTGCTATTTTAGTTGCTGGAATAGCTGGAACAATTAACATTTCATATGGAATTACATTAGGAATTATAGTAATAGCATTTATTCTAATTAATTTCTCACAAGGAATGAGTGATGTATTAATAGCTAGATACTTAAGTAATTTTGCAGATGAAAAGATATTAACACAAATTTATGCGGTAAATGCTATTAGTAGAAATACGTTTAGAGCAATTATAGCCTTTTTAGGTTCGTATTTATTAGGTGTAACCAATACTACAAATTGTATGATTATTGTAGGAATTATATTATTAATTACTGTTTTAGGTTTGATTAGTTATATGAAGACAAGATTAGGATTAAAACCAAAAGAATATAATGAAAAAGAATTTTTTCAAGATAATCCTAATTACTAAAATTACCCCAATTAAACCCGGAACCAGTGGGGAAGGAGAAAGAAATGAAACAATATAAAAACCTAATAATTGTAGCAATCCTTGTTGCCATATTATGTGTTGGTGTATCCGTTTTCATACAAACGAACACAAAAAAAGAAACTGAAATAGTGAACGATGTAAAATATTTTGAAACGCCAGATAGAATTGTTTATAAAACAAAAGGGCAAGATAAGTATTATGTGTTTACTTCTGCTAAAAACGATTATGACCAATTATTGAACCAATTAATCAAATGCATTGATGGGGTAGGAGAGGGGATAAGACTATCTGAAGAGGACATGAAAAAGATAGAACAGGAAGAAAACTACATAGAATTAGATTATGATACCATTAGTAAAAACTATGTGATAGCCTACCAAAAGGAAAATTATAATGTAATAAAAAGAACCAATGAAGGTGGTATTGTTGTTAAAAAGAATATACAACATAGAGAAGAATTAGAAAAGATGCTAAGACAACAAATACGAGGAAAAGAAACTTATTGTATGTCAGACACGAAAGAATACAAAATTCCAGAAGCAGTTCCATATCAAGTACCTAGTTGGTCTAATGAACTAAAAAAATATGAACAAGGGATTTATAGTGTAAGATTGGGAACGAAAGATGCTTACGAAAAATTTGTAGCAAATAATAAATTGACAATGACAGAAAACATACTAGAAGAACAATTTGAGAAGACCAATGTTATAGCGACCATTACAAAATATTCAATTGAGAAAATAGAGACAAGAGTAGGTGGTGTAACCTTACATTTTACAGGAATGGAAAATACAGAAAAGTATTATATTAATTTCTATTGTTTAAGTAAAGCAATAAACATCAATTGTATTTATCGAGAATATGGACAAGTTACAAGACAAGAGGAAGAAACACTAGAAGTGGAAAATGTGGAGATACCAATTGATACGACAAATGGAAATCCAATTACAAAGGAAATAGCAGAACAAATCGCAATAAATGCTTTGAAGAAAGATGGCATTAGTACTTATACTGATATACAGATAGAAAGAAAGACAGAGAACAAATATTATCTAGAAAAGTGGACAGATAGTAACCAAAACTATGCAGAAAAATATACGCCAACTACTCAATATGAAGCAGTAGACACTTGGTGCATAGCCTTTCAAGATGCAGGAGATGTTGGTTGCTATGTGATGGTATGGGTGGATGCTTATACAGGTAAAGTCCTATGTTACCATTGGACAGGAGAATAAGATTATAAAGGTATTAGGAATATTCTTAATACCTTTAATAATGGTGTAAAATGTCGAAATTTGCGATGAAAAGGAAAGAAAAAGCATTGAAAAAATAAAAAAGTGTTAATGGAAAACTTAAGAAATATTTTTAGGATGAATTATAATGAAGGAGTAGAATTTGGAAGAAAAGATGGGATAGAAAAACGGAATACAAAAAGCAACACGTAATTTTATTATTCAAATGTTGAAAAATAACATAAGTGAAGAGACAATAAAGAAAATAACAAAAGTAAAAAAAGAAGAACTACAAAGACTAAAAAGAGAGATTAAAAACTAAAAATTTAATTTTGAAAAATAGCTTTGAATTTAAAAAGAAATTCAAGGCTATTTTTGGAAACTCATAAATGAGGAAAATGTATTAAAAGTATAGACTTTTTCATTTTTTTTCGGTATAATAGGAAAAGAAAAAAGAAAGAGAAAAGAGGCAGAAAAATGGAAAAAGAAAATACATTAAATAAAACCTTATATCATGTTACAGAAAAAGTGGATATCATACAAACAATTAGTATAGCACTAATTGCCTTTTTCATTCCAACCTTTTTAGCACAACTAATAAAGGTTATATTCGGAGCACAAAGTATTATCACAAGCCATTCCCAAATCATCGTAGGCTCCCTTGTCAATACAGTTTTAATTATTTCAGCGATTCATATTAAAGGATGGAAAAAAATAGTAGGAATTATAACCATGCCAAGTATTTCTACCATTGTAAGTGGTTATATCTTTGGGACAGCCTCTGTTTATATGGTATATATGATACCAGCCATTTGGTTAGGAAACTTTGCTTTAATCTATGCCTATAAAAGTATTTTATTGGGGAAAAACAAGAATTACTTTATAGCAAGTGTAGTAGGAATTATGGCAAAAGTATTGATAATCTTTGCAAGTTTCGAGATTTTAAATATTTTTAAAATCTTTCCAGCAAAAATGGTGGACAATTTACAAAACGCAATGGGGATGACACAACTAATAACTGCGACAATAGGAATGATAATAGTATTTGTCATATACAAAGTGGAAAAAAGAAAAGTAACGAAAGAAAGTAAATAAAGAAAGAAATGTAGAATTTTGGAGGTTGCATCAACATGTATGAAAGAAGTGCTATTGTTTTAGAGAGATATATGGAAAAAATCTTAAAACTTAACAAGCAATACAATTTAAAGAAGAACAATGAAAATTATAGCGAACTAATCAATGAAATTGAAAACTATCAAAATGTAACAGAAAAAGAACTAGAAGTCATACAAGAATTTGACGACACAGCAAAAGAAATAGAAAATCTGCAACAAGAACAAGAAAAATTATATAAATCCAATAAACAACTAGAAGAAGAAAGGGCACAATTATTTACAGAATTAGGAGAAGAAGCAGAAGTATTAGATATCAAGTTAAAAAAGATAGAAAACGTGCTAGAAAAAAATAATGAAAAATTAAAAGAAATCAGGTCAGAATTTATTAAAAATTTAACAGACTTTTCTAAAAAGCAAAAAAATAGAAATAAATGTGAAAAAGCAAGAAGAATTGGAGAAGCGAATCATATTAGTTACATTGAGAGAATGAATTCAGAATTTGATGAATTAGACGTTAAAGACATTGTAAGTTTAAAAGACTTTATCAACTTTGAAAAAGAAAAAGTAAAGCAAGAAGCTTTAGAAATTATGATAAAAAATGGAAAAAGTGAAAAAGTTTCTTTTAATCAAGATGTTCTAAAAAGAGCGATAAAAGTTAGAATCGACATAGCAGAAAGAGAAGCAGAATGTTACATTTCTGTGTATGACAAAATGAAAAAATTATTAGCCGAACCAGATAGTGACGTGATTCGCTTAAATAAATATCAAAAAACGCTAAGAGACACTAGCGTTAAATTAGCATTCTTAAATGCAGAAAGAGAATACATAGCAGGTTTTTTAGATTACGAAAGAATGGCAGCTATTAGTGGACCAAGAATTCATAAAAAAATGATGATGGAAGCTTGCAATAATTTTGAATTAGATATCATGCAAATTGAAAAACTCTATGAACTAATTATTAGAGAAACGACAAGCAAATCAACTAAAAAAGGATATAATCAATTATACAATAAAACTTACCTAAAGAATATTGAAGACAAAGAAAAGAACTTTGAACAAGAAGTAAACAATGTAAACATCAGTATGGGAACGGTAATTAATTCGAACTACTGGAGAATAGAAGGAATTAAAAATATTTACAATGTATTTCAAGAAGAAGTATCTCAAAAATTCAACCGAGACTTATCAGAATTTAGGCTTGAAGAACCAGAAGAAGTTGAAGAGGAGATGCGTCAGCTAGCAGAAGTAAAAAAGGCAAGCAAAAATGGAAACAGTAGTGTAGCAAAAAAGAAAGCAGAGCCCCTTCCTAAACCAAAATATGAAACATATGAAGAAGAGGAAGAAGACACTGAGGAACTAGAAAAAAGAAAACAAGAATATCATCAATACAAAATGGAAGAATACTCATTAGAAGAAGACGAAGAAGAAAATGAGGATGACTACATCGAAGATTTTGATGAGGAAGAAGAGACAGAAGAAATCTATGAGGAAGAGGACTTTGAAGAAGAGGAAGAGGACGAAGAAGAATATGAAGAAGAATATGAAGACGAGGAAGACTATGAAGAAGAAATAGAAGATGAACAAGAAGAAATTTACGAAGAAGATGATTTTGAAGAAGAAAAATACGAAGATTATCGTCATCAGAATCCAACTTATCAATACACTCCAAAAGCTTATTTAGAAGAGCCAGAAGAAGAGGATGACGATTATGAAGAACCAGAATTAGATGAAGAGGATTATGAAGAAGATAACTACGAAGACTATGACGATTATGAAGATAATTATCACAATAATTTCGAGGAAGATGATTATAGAGCTTATCATAAAAATTCTTATTTACAAGATGACGATGATGATGACGAATATGAAAATATCTATGAATACAATTATGATGATGATGAAGAAGAATATCGCAAACAAAAATTAAGAAATAAAACCGTTATTTCTTTTGATGATGAGGAAAGTATTGATATGATAATTGCTAACAGTAGAAAAAAATCAAATAATCGAAGAAATAACAATAAAGGACTATTCAACAAACTATTCAAAAAATAGAGCCAAAGGGGACGGTCCTTTTTGGCACAAAAAGGAGAAAAAAATGAAACAATATTATTTTACTTCAGAAAGTGTAACAGAAGGACATCCAGACAAATTATGTGACACCATATCAGACAGTATATTAGACCAATGTCTAGAACAAGACGAAAATGCAAGAGTAGCCGTAGAAACCTTTGCTTCTAGCAATAAAATAACCTTAGCAGGGCAAATTACCTTCAATGGACAAATTGACTATGAAAAAATAGTAAGACAAACGATTCAAAATATTGGTTATGGTGAAGCTAGCATTGATATTGACCCAGATACTTGTCAAATTGATATTAACATTACCAAACAAAGTCCAGACATAGCTATGGGGGTAGACGTTGGAGGTGCTGGAGACCAAGGGATTATGTTTGGTTTTGCTTCTGATGAAACAGAAAGTTATATGCCATATGCCATTAGTATGGCCCATAAGTTAGCCAAAAAGTTAACACAAGTAAGAAAAGACAAAATCCTTCCTTACCTAAGACCAGATGGAAAGACGCAAGTAACAGTCGAATATGAAGATAACAAACCAAAAAGAATTGAAACCATTTTAATTTCAACCCAACATGAAGCAAAGATAGAACAAGAACAATTAAAAAAAGATATCATTGAAACGGTAATCAAGCAAACAGTTCCAGCCAATATGATAGACGAAAAAACCAATATCTATATCAACCCAACGGGAAGGTTTGTAATTGGTGGACCATTAGGAGATACTGGACTTACAGGAAGAAAAATCATAGTAGACACTTATGGTGGATATGCATGTCACGGAGGAGGGGCTTTTTCAGGGAAAGACCCAAGTAAAGTAGACAGAAGCGGTGCCTATATGATGAGACATATTGCCAAAAATATTGTAGCAAATGGTTATGCACAAAAATGTGAAATACAAGTATCGTATGCCATTGGTATGGAAGAACCGTTATCCATTTGTGTCAACACGTTTGGAACAGGGGAAAAGACAGAGGAAGAATTGGTAAAATTAATTAAAGAAAAATTCGATTTAACGCCAGATGGTATTATTCGCTATTTAAATCTTAAACAACCAATCTATTCTAAAACTACTAATTATGGTCATTTTGGAAAAGACGATTTACCATGGGAAAAAATTATTGAAATGTAGCGAAAGGATTTTACAGAACCATGAATTTGCAAGATTTGAAAAATAAAATTGAGAAGTATAAGCCCTATAATGAGCAAGAAAAAAGAGATAAACAGACCATGCTAAAGTATATAGATACTTTTGATAATGTATTGACAAGAGACAATGCGTTTGCTCATTTTACAGCTTCTATTTGGGTAGTTAATCCAGAAAGAAATAAAATATTAATGGTATATCATAATATATACAAGGCATGGACTTGGACGGGAGGACATAGTGATGGAGAGGCTGATTTATTGAAAGTAGCGATAAAAGAGTTAAAAGAAGAAACAGGGGTCAAAGAGGTAAGACCAGTAACAGAAGACATTTTTTCGCTAGAGTTATTGACGGTAGATGGTCATGTAAAGAGAGGGAATTATGTATCTTCTCATATCCATTTAAATCTTACTTACTTAATTGAGGTAGATGAAAAAGAAATCTTGCATAACAAAGAAGATGAAAATAGTGCTGTGAAATGGGTTCCTATGGAAGAAATAGAGAAAGTTTCTACAGAAGAGTGGATAAAGGAAAATATTTATTCAAAGTTGAATAAAAAGTTAAAGGAGTTATAGGAGGGATATTGAGTGAGCGAAAAAATATATACCATAGAAGAAATAAAAAGTATGTTACAAGAGATTTTAGAAAATGAGCCAGTGTATCAAGTAATACTGTTTGGTTCTTATGCAAAAGAAGAAGCAAACAAACAAAGTGATATCGATTTAATAATAGATACAAAGTCTAAATTAAAGGGTTTTTCGCTATTGAAACTGATATGCCAAATTCAGGAAAAATTGCAAAAACAAATAGATGGATTTGAAAAATATGAAATAATAAGCAATTCAGCAATTGATAAAGAAATAAGGGAAACAGGGGTGGTAGTATATGAAAAATAAAGAGTATATGTCAATTAGAAAAATGATAGAATATATTGATAAAGCTTTGAGATATACGGAGAACTGCGACTTCAATAAGTTTTCAAAGGTGGATAATTATTAAAAATTTGAGAAATAAAATTGTTCATGATTATGAAGGAATAAAATTAAATTTTATTTGGGATATCGTAACAGAAGATATTATTGTTTTAAAAAATAACTTAGAACAGATAGTAAAAGATAATTCTTAACCCAAAAGAGGAGAAAAAATGTACAAAATTGATAAAATTCAAAAAGAAAACCAAAGAATACAAGTGATAGGGAGAATAGTAAGTGCAATTCTTTATATTATATTGATACCAATTATAATATTTAATCTTACTTTAATTATTAAATCTTTTATCAATCCAAACCAAACACCAGACTTTTTTGGTTATAAAAGTTTTGTAATTATGTCAGGAAGTATGGAGCCAACCATTAAAAAAGGAGATGCTATTTTAGTAAAAGAAGTACCAGAAAATGAAATTAGACTCAATGACATTATCTCTTTTACCATTACAACCAACCAAAACAAAACCAATGTAACACATAGAGTAATAGGAATTGCAGAAGAAAATGGAAAAAGAAAATATACAACTAAGGGAGATAATAATAATACAGAAGATAGAGAAAGAATAACCTATGAACAAATTGATGGGAAGTATCAATTTAAGATGAGTCAATTTGGAGTAGTTATTAATCTTCTAAAGAATAAGATTACGCTCACAATACTAATACTAATCATTATTCTTGTTGCTTACTATAAAAGCAAGATAAAAAAGAGAAAAGAACAAAGAAAAGAAAAACGTAAAAAATATGAGGAGGAACAAAAAGGAGAGTGAAGAAATTGAGTCAAGTTTATGATTTTTTTATTGCAGGGAGAACAAGAAATAAAGAAAAGATATTAGAAATTTGTAAAATTTTCGACGAGTTAAAAATATCTTATTATTGCTTTCTAAAAAATGAAGAGTCTCACAAAGAGGCAGGATTAGATATAAACGAAAACCCAGAAGAATTGATGAGAAAATTTGAGGGAATGAATTTAGATAGTGTTTCTGTTCAAACAATTTTTAAACATGATATAGAAGCAGAGAGAAATTCAAAAAACTTATTATTAGTATTACCAGCTGGAAAGTCGGCTCATATAGAAGCAGGAATTGCTTATGGTATGGGGAAAAAGTGTTATGCACTAGGAGAGTATGAAGCAACAGATTCTTTGTATTTGATTTTTAATGAAATTTTTGCCGATGAAACAGAGTTAACGAATTTTTTGAAAAATTATAAGTAGACTTAAAAAGGAAGGAAAAAATGAACTATAAAATCATAAATGGAGCCATATCCTATGGCGCCGAAACCATACTAGAAGAAATCAATTTTGAAATAAAAGAAAAAGAGAAAATAGCAATTGTAGGAAAAAACGGAAGTGGAAAAACCACCTTATTGAAAGCAATTTTAGAGAATGAAATGCTAGAAGAAGGAATCGGAGAAAACAAATTTGGTGTTTACAAACAGGGAAACCCTGTCATCGGACACCTAAAGCAAATAGAATTCGAAAATAGTGATAATACATTTTTACAAGAAATATTAAAATCCTATGAAGAAATCATAAAACTAGAAAACAAAATAAACTATCTACAAGACAAACTACAAGAAAAAACAGATGATGATTTAATCAAAGAATATACACAAAGTTTAGAAAGATATAAACAGCAAGGTGGTTATACTTATCAAAAAGAAGTAGAAATAGCCATCAAAAAATTTGGCTTTACAGAAGAAGATAAAAACAAAAAAATCAATGAATTTTCAGGAGGACAAAAAACAAAAATAGCTTTATTAAAATTATTGTTAAGTAAGCCAGATATTTTATTATTAGACGAACCGACTAACCACTTAGATATTACAACTATCGAGTGGTTAGAAAATTATTTGAAAAATTATCCGAAGGCAGTAGTAATTGTTTCACATGATAGAATGTTTCTAGATAAAATTGTAGGAAAAGTATATGAAATTGAATATGCCTCTATTACAGCTTATTCAGGAAATTATACTTTCTTTGAAAAACAAAAAAGAGTAAATTATGAAAAACAATTAAAAGATTATGAATATCAACAAAAAGAAATAAAAAGGCTGCAAGCCATTGCCGACCGATTTCGTTATAAACCTTCGAAAGCCAAAATGGCATTATCGAAATTGAAAAAAATTGAGCAAATGACTATCATAGAAGAACCAAATCAATATGATTTGAAAACTTTTCATGCTAATTTCAACCTACCAGTTGAAAGCGGAAAATTAGTAGTAACAGCTAAGAAATTAAAAATTGGATATGATGCGCCAGTGGCAGAAGTATCTTTTGAGCTGTATAAAGGAGAAAAATTAGCAATTATAGGAGAAAATGGAAAAGGAAAATCGACTTTATTAAAAACATTGATGGGACAAATTCCTGCTTTTGGTGGTGAATATGAATATGGTTATCATGTAAAGAAAGAATATTTTGACCAACAAATGGACTCATTAGATAAAGAAGCTACGATTTTTGATGATTTTAGTAAAGATTTTCCAAGTTTAACAACAACAGAAGTAAGAAAATCATTAGGAGCTTTTCTCTTTTCAGGAGAGGACGTATTCAAAGAAATAAAGGTGTTGTCAGGAGGAGAGAAAGTTCGTCTGCAACTATGTAAAATTTTTAAAAAAGAAGCAAATCTATTATTGTTGGATGAGCCAACTAACCATATGGATATTGTGGGAAAAGAGAGTTTGGAAAATATTTTACAAGGATATCAAGGAAGTTTGATTTTTGTTTCTCATGATAGATATTTTGTCAATAAAATAGCTAGTTCAATTCTTGCCTTCGAAGATGACAGAGTAGTCTATTTTAAGGGAAATTATGAAGAATACAGGCAAGATAGAGAGACAAGAGAAGTAGAAGAAAATGTGGAAGAAAAGACAAAAGAACCGAAAAAGAAAAGTGCCAATAATGTTTATTTACAGAATAAGGAAAAGGCTAGAAAACAAAATAAGAGTAAAAAGTTAGAATCACAAATAGAACAAAAGGAAGAACAAATTAAACTGCTAAAGCAAGAGATGGAGAAAGAGGAAATTCTAACAGATTATATCAAGTTAAAGGAATTACAGGATGAAATTGAAAGAATAGAAGTCGAAATTGAGTGTCAAATGTTAGAGTGGGAAGCTTTAAATGAAGAGGAATAGTCAAAAAGACATTTGGAAAATGTGTAAAATTGATTCAAAAGTGGTTAGGAAAATGTGATTAAATTTAAAAAAGTCATTTGATTTTTGTGAAAAATGTGGTAAAATATAAGAGGAAGGAGTTTGGATATGTATAGAGAAAAAATAGAAGAATTAAAAAAATGGAAAGCTTCTCCTGATAGAAAACCACTGATTATAAGAGGAGCAAGGCAAGTTGGGAAGACATGGTTAATGAAAGAATTTGGAGAGAAATTCTTTCAAAAGGTTGCGTATATTAATTTTGATGATAATACAAGAATGGAAAAGTTATTTGAAGAGGATTTTGACATAGAAAGAATTATACAAGGTTTAAAAATAGAATCAGGTGTTAATATAGAAGCTTCTAATACTTTAATTATATTGGATGAAATACAAGAAACGCCCAAAGCTTTAAAAGCCTTAAAATATTTTTGTGAAAATGCAAGTGAGTATTATATTATATCAGCAGGTTCACTTTTAGGGGTTGCTATTCATGAGGGAACTTCTTTTCCAGTAGGAAAAGTAGATTTTTTAGATTTGTTACCGCTTAGTTTCTTTGAATTTTTAGAAGCAATAGAAGAAAAAAACTTGCTTGAGATTTTGAAGAAAAATCAGCAAGATATGATAAAAATATTTCACACAAAATTGAAGGAACGATTAAAATTATATTACTATATAGGTGGAATGCCAGAAGTAGTGAATTCTTATATTAAAAATAAGGATTTAAGTGAGGTAAGAAAAATTCAAAAGAGATTATTAAATGCTTACGAACAAGACTTTTCAAAACATGCACCAAGTAGTATTGTTCCAAGAATTAGACAACTTTGGAACAATATTCCTACTCAATTAGCAAAAGAAAATAAAAAATTCATATATGGATTAGTAAGAGAAGGGGCTAGAGCAAGAGAATATGAAATAGCTTTATCATGGCTAATGGATTGTGGATTAATTTACCAAGTAAATAGGGTTAATAATAGTAAAATTCCTTTGTCAGCTTATCAAGATTTTAGTGCTTTTAAATTATATTTGTTAGACGTTGGATTATTAGCAGCTATGGCAAATGTAGATGTTAAAACTTTATTAGAGGGAAATGAAGTGTTTGCGGAATTTAAAGGAAGTTTAACAGAGCAATATGTTTTATGCCAGTTAAAACAATGTACTGAATTAGAAGTTTTTTATTGGACTTCAGATACGGGAATTGCAGAAATTGATTTTCTAACACAAATAGGAAAAAATAATGTGCCGATAGAGGTAAAGGCAAGTGAAAACTTGCAAGCAAAAAGTTTGAAGTCATTCATTCAAAAATACCATACAAAAGTAAATGTTAGAACAGCTATGACAGAATATAGAGAAGATAATAATATATTGAATATTCCACTATATATGATAGGAAATATTGAAAAAATAATTGAAGAATAATTAAGGAGAATGAGAATGAACATAGGAATTGATATAGATGGTGTATTAACAGATATTAGAAAATTTACCATTGAAGAAGGAGTAAAATATTGTGAGCAGCATCAAAAAGGAAAATTGATAAATCCTGATGCTTATGACTCTTGCAAAGTATTTGATTGGGATGAAAAAACAGATTTGGATTTTTGGAAGAAAAATATATTTATTTATGAAGAAAAAAATCCACCACTTATCGGGGCAAGTGAAAACATTAAAAAGCTAAAAGCAGATGGGCATAAATTGTATATCATAACAGCAAGATGGCTAGCTAGTCCTAAAACAGAAAAACAATTTGCTGAAAGTGATTTATTAAGAGAAAAAATGAGAACAACAGTAAAACAATGGCTTAAGAAAAATGAGTTTGTGTATGATGAAATTATATTTTCAGAAGAAGATAAATCAAGCTATATAAGGGAAAAGAAGATTGATATTATGATAGAAGATTCGCCACAAAATTTAAAACAGTTGTCTAAGTTGACCAAAATGATATGCTATGATTGGAAATATAATAAAGGAATAGAAAATGAAAATATTTATCGTTGTAACAATTGGCATGAAATATATGCCAAGATAAAAGCGTTAGAAATTAAAAAATAAGGAAGTGCTAAGTTGAAAAAACAGATAAAAATTATAATTATCATTTTAAGCATGGTTATTATTGGTTTAATAATTCTAATTAGCAAGGAAAACAGCAAAGTACGTGTTTGCCTTGATGCAGGTCATGGAGGAGAAGAGGTCGGGGCAGTTTTAGGAAAACGATATGAAAAAGATGATACCTTAAAAGTAACAAAGTTAGTGGAAAAAAAGTTAAAAAAGAAAAATGTTAAAGTTATTATGACTAGAACAAAAGATAAGGACGTTAGTTTAGAAGAAAGATGTATCATTGCGAATCAGAAAAAAGCAGATATTTTTGTATCTATCCATAGAAATAGTGCTACTGTGGGAAATGGGATAGAAATATGGTGTGGAAGTTTAAAAGAAGAACGAGATACGAAACTTGCAGATAATATCTTAACAAACTTAACGACAACTAAAATACAACAAAATAGAGGAATTAAGTATGGAAGCATAGGAGGGGAAAACTCGGATTATTATGTTTTAAAAAATACGAATATGCCAAGTTGTTTAATTGAGTTGGGTTTTATTTCTAATGAAAAGGATAATCAATTGTTAGATGATAATTTAGAAGAATATGCAGAAGCAATAGCAGAGGGGATTTTAAAAACGATAAAGAACACTTGAAAACTCAAGTGTTCTTTATGGTTTGGTTTAGATTTTTTGCCATGTTTTTGCCAATTAAATAATTGATTAGGTACATAACAAGGAAGATAACCGTATAAAGGATGAAGAAATACTTAGGAGTAGCGTGGAATGTTTCGGAAAAGCTCCAAAATCTGTAAGTATAGCTATACATATACACATAAGGAATAATTAACAGAATTCCAAAATATCCAATTGCAATTTTAAGGATAGCATTTAACTTTTTACTAGTAATCACAACATAGGCAATCGCTATGGAGAAACCTAATAAAATAGAAATAGTAAGATATTTTGTCAATACATCTTGAATTCCCATATTCATATAGGACCATACAGAAAAACCTAAAGGGTCGTAATCTTCTGCTAAGGAATGATAGGAGTTATCTTGTAGACTATCTTTCATTACTTGTTCCATCGTGCCAACCAAATTGCCAATTCCTTGTATTTTGTCAGGGTCAAGATATTCTAACATGTCATCAGAGTGGTCTACGATGCTAATTTGGTTTTCATTGCACCAGCCAATAAAAGCAGATATCGTAAAGACTAGATAAATAATAAGGCTAGAAGCAATCAATAAGCAGATAGCTTTTAAAAATTTCTTTAAAACATTCATTTTAAATTCCCCCTTTCGCGTAATAATTTCATAATTTGCGAAACATTTCTTTTAGAAACAACTTCTTGCGTCTGGTCTTTTAGCTTTACCAAAACAGTACCTAAAATGCTAGTATCAAAACATTCCACTTGATGAATATTAATCAAACAAGAGTTAGAGATGCGAATAAAATCTTTTGGTTTAAACGTTTCTTCTAGTTCATAAAGTTTATATTTGATTTTATAAGTTCCTTTTTCTGTTCTTGCATAGTTGTACTTATCTTTACTAAAAAAGCAAATAACATTTTCTAAATCAATGAAGTAGATTTCATTATTTTGATTACCTACAATTTGTGTAGGGATAGTATTAATATTAGAAATATAATCAATTAGATTTTGGATTTCAGCAGTTAATTTTGAAGCCTGTATGGTAATTGCTGGCTCTTCAAATTCACTGGATATATTGGTAATTATTTTGATATTCATAGCGTTCCTCCTTATATTGATTATAACACATAGGAGGAAGATTTCCATATTTTTTATAACTTTTTCGATAAGTGTTGATTGTTTTGAGATAGGCGATAATAGTTTTTTATAATTTAAGTTTCGACTTTTGCAAGTGTGGGTTATAATATATTATTTTT
>CANPHV010000008.1 GCA_947573965.1 uncultured Clostridium sp. | reverse complement strand
ACCACGAAGTTGACTCTTCAGAAATGGCGTTCAAAATTGCAGCATCTATGGCTTTCAAAGAAGGTTGTAAACAAGCAAAAGCAGTTATTCTTGAACCTATTATGAAGGTAGAAATAACCGTTCCAGAAGAATACATGGGAGATGTTATTGGAGATATTAACTCAAGACGTGGAAGAATGGAAGGTATGGATAGTGAAGATGGAATGCAAGAAATCCACTCATTTGTACCACTTTCAGAAATGTTTGGTTATGCAACAGACTTACGTTCAAAAACACAAGGTAGAGGTACTTATACGATGGAACCTTCTCACTACGAAGAAGTACCAAAATCAGTTTTTGATAATATTGTTTCTTCGAGAGCAAAAAAAGATTAAAAGGACTTGATTTTTTAGCAAAAATGTTATAAAATGCAAGTGCAAAACAATTAAGTTTTTAAATTTATTAAATAAAGAAAGAAAAAAGGAGGAATTTTCAAATGGCAAAAGCAAAATTTGAAAGAACAAAACCACATGTTAACATTGGTACAATCGGTCACGTAGACCACGGAAAAACAACAACAACAGCAGCTATCACAAAATATTTATCATTATTAGGAAAAGCACAATATGAAGCATACGATCAAATCGACGGTGCTCCAGAAGAAAAAGCAAGAGGAATCACAATTAACACAGCTCACGTAGAATACGAAACAGAAAACAGACACTATGCTCACGTTGACTGTCCAGGACACGCTGACTATGTTAAAAACATGATTACTGGTGCTGCTCAAATGGACGGTGCTGTACTAGTAGTATCAGCAGCAGATGGACCTATGCCACAAACAAGAGAGCACATCTTATTAGCTAGACAAGTAGGTGTTAAATACCTTGTTGTTTACTTAAATAAATGTGATATGGTTGACGATCCAGAATTATTAGAATTAGTTGAAATGGAAGTAAGAGACTTACTTTCTGAATATGATTTCCCAGGAGATGATATTCCAGTTATTAAAGGATCTTCATTAAAAGTATTAGAAAGTTCATCTAGCAATGCAGATGATGAAGTATATAAACCTATGAAAGAATTAATGGATGCAATCGATAGTTACATCCCAACACCAGAAAGACCAGTAGACCAACCATTCTTAATGCCAGTTGAAGACGTATTCACAATTACAGGACGTGGAACAGTTGCAACAGGTAGAGTAGAAAGAGGAATTGTTAAAGTTTCTGACGAAGTTGAAATCATTGGATTATCAGCAGAAAGAAAGAAAACTGTTATTACAGGTGTTGAAATGTTCAGAAAATTATTAGACCAAGCAGAAGCTGGAGATAATATTGGAGCATTACTAAGAGGAATTGATAGAAAAGAAATCGAAAGAGGTCAAGTTCTTGCAAAACCAGGAACCATCAATCCACATACAAAATTCACTTCTGAAGTTTATGTATTAACAAAAGAAGAAGGTGGAAGACATACACCATTCTTCAACGGATACAGACCACAATTCTACTTCAGAACAACAGACGTTACAGGTGTTATCGAATTAGCAGCTGGAACAGAAATGGTTATGCCAGGAGATAACGTATCAATGACAATTGAATTAATCACACCTATCGCTATCGAAAAAGGATTAAGATTCGCTATTCGTGAAGGTGGTAGAACAGTAGGTTCAGGTGTCGTTGCAGATATCTTAGCTTAATTTAAAAATTTTATATATTAAAGAACTAGAAATTAACTTTACTGTTTCTAGTTCTTTTGGTTGTTAGAGCAAAAGTATGGGGGTAGCGAATATTACCAATCAGTGTATTGGGGAAAAATGAAAAGTTCTTGAATAAAAGAAAAAGAAAGGATATAATGATAATAGGAAACACAAAGGAGGAACAAAAATGACAGATAAAAAAGAAAGAGGTATCTCTTTAATTGCATTAGTAATAACCATTATTGTCTTACTAATATTAGTAGCTGTATCAATTGCAACATTAACAGGGGAAAATGGGATACTTGCAAAAGCAGAAATAGCGCAAAAAAATACAGATATAGTAGAAACCAAAGAACAAATTAAATTAGAATTGATGGGAACTTTTAAAAAAGAAAAGACTAATTATACCAATCAAGATGTAATAGATGCAGTAGAAAAAATCACTGGAAATCAAGTAACAGAAAATACAGCAACAATTAAAAGTAAGAAAGGAAATGATATTGATATTTCAGACTTATGGGTAAAAGAAGAAGAAACAAAATATTATTTTACGATAAATGGTATTAGCTGTTATTTTACAGACAAGGATGCAGGTTTCCAATATGACCAATCTGGGAAAGCGAAGTTTTATTATGATGAATGGTTAAACAATCATGTATCTGGTGTTCAATGTAATGAACTAGGTGTAGTGACAGTTGATGGAGAAATGATAGATTGGATTGATTATCATACGCTTCATAGTGAGGGGGATGCTTTATCACTTACCATCGACAACATAGAAAGAAGAATTCATTATTAGTGCTTTGGATTACTCGAATTTTTAGAAAGTACTTGCTTTTTTCCAGAAAGAATAATAAAATATAAAGGCTAAGAATATTAATAAATAGACAGGACTTAGGGAGGAATATAGATGAAGATTTTATTAGATAGCATGGGAGGAGACAACGCACCGGATGCCAATATTAAGGGAGCTGTGAATGCGATAAATAAAATAAAAGCAGAAGTGATTTTAATAGGAAAAGAAGAGGTAATTAGAGGGAAGATAAAGGAATTCTATGGAAAAGAAATCGAAGAGATTTCTGATAGACTAAAGATTAGAAATGCAACAGAGACAATTGAGATGGAGGATACCCCAACGTTGGCTATTAAGCATAAGAAGGATTCTTCTATGGTGGTTGGCTTTAAGATGCTGAAGGAAAACGAGGGCGATGTGTTTATTTCTGCTGGGAATTCAGGGGCTTTATTAACAGGAGCTACACTTTTAGTAGGAAGAATTAAAGGGATTGATAGACCAGCTTTAGCAGGGATTTTACCAGCGTATAAAAGCCAATTATTATTGATTGATGCAGGTTCTAATACTAACTGTAAACCGATTAATTTATTACAATTTGCACAAATGTCTAGTATTTATTTGAAAAATACATATGGAATTGATAGTCCAGCGATTGGTTTATTGAATATTGGAACAGAAGAAACAAAAGGAAATGAACTAGTACGAGAAAGTTATCAATTACTAAAAGAAAAAGCAGAAGAATTAAATATCAATTTTGTGGGAAACGTAGAAGGTAGAGATGCCTTTTCTGGCAAAATCGATGCCATCGTAGCAGATGGTTTTACAGGAAATGTATTTTTGAAAACGACAGAAGGATTAGGAAAGTTTGTAAAAAAATCATTAACAGAGAGTTTTACAAAGAATTTATTGACTAAGATTTTTTCAATTCCTGCTCTGCCAGCCATAAAAAGATTTTCTAAAACAATGGATTATAAATCTTATGGTGGTGCCTTATTCTTAGGAGTTAAAAAGCCAGTAGTAAAGGCACATGGAAGCAGTGATGCTTTACTATTTGAGTACACGTTAATCCAAGCAGAGAAATTTGTAGAGAATAAAGCGGTGGACAAAATGATAGAAGAGTTTGAAAAATAGGACATTTTCGACTGGGGTGTATAAAATCAAAATATTTTTCGAATAGACTTGACAAATAGAAAAACATATAATATAAATGAGATATGAATAAGTCATTTATAAACTTGAGAGGAGGTGAACTCGGAAATGAGTTCAGAAGAAGTATTAGAAAAAGTAAAAGGAATAATTGTTGAACAATTAGGGGTTGCAGATAATGCAGTAACAATGGAAGCATCTTTTATTGATGATTTAGGAGCAGATTCATTAGACATCGTTGAATTAGTTATGGCATTAGAAGAAGAATTTGACATTGAAATTCCTGATAGTGATGCAGAAAAAGTAGTAACAGTAGGAGACGTAGTTGACTACATAAAAGAAAATGTAAAATAAGAAAAAAGCCAATAATGTAAAAATTATTGGCTTTTATGCTATTAAAACAAAGCATCTTCTAGTGGACTAGGATAGAATTTGAAAAAGTTTAGTAAGTAATCAAACATATTATTTTTTCTAACATGACTAGCAGATAATAAATTAAATTCAGCAATATTAGTCTCTCCAGAAGAAATGCACAATTTACCTAAGCAACTTCCTTCTTTAACAGGAGCCTGTAAATTACCTTCCATTGTTATAGTAGCTTTCATATTACTAATTAAATCTTTTTTCACAGGTATCACAGAATAATTTTCTAAAGAAGAGTCAGGTTTGATTGTTAAATCGTTGGAAACACCTTTTCCAATCGAGAAGAAATTTGTGTTATTTTTTTGCCATTCAGAGATAGAATTAGAAGCAAACCCCTTTAAATTAAAATATTCATAATTTTTGAAAGTGTATTCAATCAATTTGATACTATCTTTGGTTCTAAAATTTTTAGTATCTGCCCCTAAGACGACACAAATAATGTCCATATTTCCTCGTTTACAAGCACTTACCAAACAACGGTTAGCTCCATTAGTAAATCCCGTTTTTATGCCATAGACGCCATTTAAAGCACCTAATAATTCATTGGTATTGGAAAGATTTTTAGGATAACCATTAATAGTAACTGTATAATTTTTGGTTCCTACTAATGCTAAAAAATGTGAATTTTTCAAGGCATAATTCGAAAGAAGAGCTAATTCGTAAGCAGTGGTATAATGCCCATCTGAGTCTAATCCATGAGGAGACTCAAAATGCGTATTTGTAAGTCCTAATTCTTGTGCTTTGGCATTCATCAAATTAGAAAATTCTAGAACACTTCCAGAAATACTTTCTGCTAAACATACAGCAGCATCGTTTCCAGAACATAGCATTAAGCCATATAATAAATCACGAATGGTAATTTTATCACCAGTCTTTAAGCCTAAGCGAGAACCTCCTGTACCAGCAGCCTTTTTGGAAACTTCTACGGTTCTGTCTAAAGTTGTGTTTTCAATAACGACAAGAGCAGTCATTATTTTGGTTGTAGATGCCATTTTTACTTGGTTTTTTTCATTTTTTCCATATAAAATGCTACCAGAAATTCGGTCTAAAACTACACAAGAACGAGAATTAAGCTCTGGTGGTTTTGTAGAAACAGTAGATGCTTCGATTTCAGCGGCAACATCGACGGTTTCTTCTTCTAAATCATCTGCTAAAACAAAACTAGGAAAAGGAAGCAGAAAAACAAAAATAATCAGTAGTTTCGATAAAAATTTTTTCATGACGCACCTCTTATTTTAGTTTATTAAAAAATAGTATTTTTTATGATAAAGATTAAGGAATTAAACAAAAACTACGGAGAAAAGAAAAACAAACGAAATTAACGTAAAATATTGATTTTATTGCAAAAATGTAATATAATTGTAATGTAGGGGCTTTTCAAAAGAGACAAATGGCGAAACAATACTTCCGTAGGGAGGAAAGAGCTGATAAGATAGCAGAAAATAAGGGAAAGAAAAAAGCCTATTGACTTAAAGAAAAAAAAGAGTAAAATATCTTATAGAAGAAGAAATTAAAATCAAAGGAGAGAAAAAAATGAATGTAAAAAAATTCTTGAGTAATTTAATTGCCATTGCAATGTTATTTGTTGTTATGACATTACCAAGTGCGGTATATGCTACAACTTTGCAAGCTGGACAAGAAGTATATATGGGGATTAAACCACTTATGGAAAATAGTGAGCCTTATATGGGGTATGCTATTAATAATCCTAACAATGGAGGAGAAAAAATTTGGAATATTGTAAGATATAAATCTTCTGTTGCATCTAGTGGATACAGTAATCCTAATATCTATTGTGTGAAAGCAGGAGTAGGTTTTACAACAGGAGTAAACCAAATTTCACCTTATAATGTTTATTTTGATATGAAAAAGGAAAGAAGTGAGATTGCAAAACAAAATGACATATTAAGAGGTTTAGTAAATGGAACTCTTCCAGGAAATAATGGTGCAACGATTAGTCAATATAATGCTATTTTAGCTGTATTAGATATGTTATATTTACCAGGTGAATCTACAGCAGCAGAAAAAGAAGCATTAACAGATACTATTCTTCAATATGGTGTAAATGCAGGTTATACAGGTTCTTATATGGATGTACTTTTAGAACGTATTCCAGAAAATCTTTTAACCGAAAATGATATTAATGCAGTGCAACAAGCTGTTATTTGGTATTTTACGAATTATGGAGAAGAAAATGGAAAATATGATAAAACAAATTCTATTGAATCTTGGTTAAACTATACAACAGATGGGAATGCATATGATTCTTTAGCAAACTATAATCCAACTGGAGAAGACCCACACATTAGCCAAGGACAATTAAGAGCATACCAAGCAAAATTCTTATATGACTATATGATTCAAGAAGCAAAGGCAAAAGCCAATGAATATGAAAATGCAGCAACTACTGCTGGATCTCCTATTAGAATTGATACGACAACATTAGGAAAAGAAGCAGCAGGAGATAACTATATAGTAGGGCCTTTCCATATGACACAATTAAATGCAACACCTTATAATCTTGAATTTATCGTAAAAAATAATGGAAATCAAATTTCAGATTATTCTTTATTAGACGAGAATAAAGCAGCTGTATCTAATGGAACAACGATTAAAGATTTAGTAGGAAAGAATTTTTACATTTCGTTACCAAAAGCAAAAGTAAACACATTGACCGTTGATATTAACATTAATTATAATGAAAAAACAATGAAATTATGGGCTTCTACTAAAAATAATTTAGAACAACCATTAGCAGAAGTAAATAAAACTAGCAAAAGAGAAAGTAAAACATTAGTATTAGAAGAAGAAAAACCATTTGACTTAGCATTAAGAAAATATATCACAAAAGTAAATGGTGTAGAATTAGCAGGGGCAGAAGCAAGAATTCCAAATATTGATGTAGCATCTTTAAGTAATGGAACAACAGCAACTTATAAACATAAAAAAGACCCAGTAACAGTAGCCCAAAAAGATGTAGTAACTTATAAGATGACAATCTATAATGAGGGAGAACAAGCAGGAAGAGCAACAAAAGTAGTAGATCAATTGCCAGCAGGCTTACAATTCAAGAGAATAGTTAGTGGAAATTTTGACTTAGGAAGTTATGATGAAACAACCAATACTTTGAATTTAGTGAGAAAATCAGGAAATACCACTAATTTACCAGCTTATGCAGCAGGAAATTTAGTTAATAATGGGACAGGAACAGAGACTATAGAAATTGAATGTACAGTAACAGCAAAACCAGACACAACCAACAGCAAAGTATTAACAAACGTAGCTTGGATTGCAGAAGAAATTAACGAAAATGGAAATGTTATTACCACAGAAAGAGGACAAGATAGAGACTCAGAACCAGCAACTAAGCCAAGTGTTAATAAAGATAACATGGAAAACTATAAAGGAAAAGACAGTAACAAAGATAACTTAGCAGATGCAAACTATCATTATGAAGGACAACAAGATGATGACGACTTCGAAAAATTAGTATTATTACCAGAAGCTTTTGACTTAAAATTAATCAAACGTATTACAGCAGTAAATAATCAAAATGTACCAGAAAGAATTGAAAGCATTGACACAAGTAAATTAAATACCTTAGATGCCACTGGAACTATGACAACAACAGCAGATTATCAATTAAATAAAGAACCAGTAGCTGTGAAAAAAGGAGATATCGTAACCTATACTTTCAGAATTTATAATGAAGGAACCATAGATGGCTATGCAGAGGAAATCTCAGAAGACGTGCCAGAAGGATTAGAATTCATATGGTCTGAAAAAGAGGGAGAAGAACTAAAAGAAGATACAACCTTAACAGAGGAAGAAAAAGAAGCCATTGAATTTAACCAAAAATATTTATGGGGAAAATTCCAATATGATGATGCGAAGGAAAAAATTATTACCATTTCATCTGACTATTTATCAAAAGAAAATGAAACAACAGTTGGAGGAAATTTAATTAAAGCCTTTGGAAGAAATGATGGAACCAAAACAGAAGATGACCTTTCTTACAAGGAATTAGCTGTAAAATTCAAAGTTGTGTCAGAAAACGTAACAGGAACCATTATCAAAAATGAAGCAGCGATTACAGAAGACTGTGATGAAGAAGGAAATCCAGTAGACGATAGAGATTCAGACCCAGATGATTGGAAAGAGCATCCAGACCATGAAGACGATGAAGACCATGACTATGTTATTTTACAATCTTTTGACTTAGCATTAAGAAAATTCATTATTGCTATTAGTGGAGATACTACAATAGAAGATAATGAATACTTAAAAAATCAAAACGGTTCTTATACAAGAGCACCAGTAGTAGATACTTCTAAATTAAATACAATAGATGAAAATGGAAAAATGATAACAACAGCAACCTATAATCATACTAAGGAGCCAATTATCGTTAAGCCAAATGATATTGTAGTTTATATGTTAAGAGTTTATAACGAAGGTGACATTGATGGTTATGCAAGTGAAATCAAAGACCACTTACCTCCATACTTAGAATTTGTAGAAGGAGACTTCAACAAACAATATGGATGGCAAATATCAGAAGACGGAAGAACTGTTACAACAAGACACTTAGAAAATTCAATTATCACAAAAACAAAAACAGATGAAAATGGAAAAATTGTATTATCATACAAAGAAGTTCCAATCATGTGCAAAGTAAGTGAAAATCCAAAAACAAGTGAAAACATCACCAATATAGCAGACATCACAGAATATTTAGATGAAAATAAAAAACCAACAACAGATAGAGACTCACAGCCAGATAACGTAAAACTTCCTGAAGACAAAGATTTACCAGGTTATAAAGAAGACGAAAAAGGAAGTTATGTACCAGGACAACAAGATGATGATGACTTTGAAAAAGTAATCGTAAAAATCTTTGACTTGGCATTAAGAAAATGGGTAACACAAGCAATTGTTATCGATAGTAATGGTCAAACCATAACACAAACAGGGCATGACCCATGGGATGACCCAGAAGCCGTTGTAAAAGTAGAATTACACAGAAAGAAACTAAACCAAGTAACCGTAAAATTCAAATATTCAATTCGAGTATATAACCAAGGAGAAATTGAAGGTTATGCTAAAGAAGTAACCGATTATATTCCAGAAGGATTAAAATTTGTAGCAGAAGACAACCCAGGATGGACAGACGAAGGAAATAACGTAATTTCTACAAGATTATTAGAAAATACTTTATTAAAACCAGGAGAATATGCAGATGTAGAAGTATTACTAACTTGGATTAATAGTGAGAATAACATGGGAGTAATGGTAAACACAGCAGAAATATCAGAAGACTATAATGAATATGATGTGCCAGATATTGATTCAACACCAGACAACCAAAAACCAGGAGAAGATGATATTGATGATGCACCAGTAATGTTATCAATTACAACAGGTCAAGTAAGAATTTACTTTACATTAGGATTTATCGTGTTAATCACAATTGCAGGTGGAGTAATCTTAATTAAGAAATTTGTATTATAGTAATATAGAAATGTGCTAGAAGGGAGCCAGAACCACAGGGGACGGACCTTTTTGGCACATTTTTTATTGGTATTGTTTTAAGAGAAATTTATGAAATTAAGAATGTGCCAAAAAGGTCCGTCCCCTGTGGCTTTGGTTTCTTTTAATTCTTTTTCAAAGAAACCCAGAACCAGTGGGGAAATATTAGATTTGGCATTGCAAAATATTTTAAAGTGTAGTAAAATAAGGATAGTTAATTTTAAAGAGGTAAAATTAGATGAAACAAGATATCAAAGAATTGTCGAAACAAGTAGAAAAAGAGATACAACCCATCTTAAAAAAAGTAGATGATATTTGTGAAAAAAATAGTCAAAAGGTGTTAGAGGCATTCCAAGAAAGCAGATTGCAAGAAACTCACTTGAATTCTTCTACAGGTTATGGCATTGATGAACCAGGTAGAAATAAGATTGAGGAAATTTATCGTAGAGTTTTTAAAGCGGAAGATAGTTTGGTAAGAGCTCAATTGGTATCAGGAACGCATGCTTTAGCAATTACACTATCTGCTTTGTTAAGACCAGGAGATACGATGCTTAGTATAACTGGAGAGCCTTATGATACACTTCAAACCGTGATAGGAATAGGAAAAGAGACCAGCAATAGTTCTTTAAAAGCCTTTCATATTTCTTATGAGCAAATTGATTTAGTGGAAAATGACTTTGATATTCCAACAATTCAAGAAAGACTAAGAAAACAAGATATAAAATTAGTAGAAATTCAAAGGTCAAGAGGCTATTCTACAAGAAAGAGTTTGACAATTGAAAAAATAGAAAAAGTAATACAAGCTATTCGAGAAGTAAATAAAAAAGTTATCATTATGGTAGATAATTGCTATGGAGAGTTTGTACAAGATAGGGAACCTATTGAAGTGGGAGCCGATGTTGCAGTAGGTTCTTTAATGAAAAATTTGGGAGCAGGCATTGCCAATACAGGAGCCTATATCGTAGGAAAAGAAAATCTGATTGCCCTTTGTGCAGAAAGATTGACTTCGCCTGGAATTGGAAAAGAAATAGGACCATCGCTAAATCAAAATCCATTTTTTATCAAGGGACTATTTTTTGCTCCAAGTGTTGTAGCAAGTAGTGTAAAAACAGCTGTTTTTGCAAGTGCTATGTTAGAGAAATTAGGGTACCAAGTAGAACCTAAATTTGAGGAAGAAAGAGCTGATATTGTACAAACAATTCATTTAGGAAATGAAGAGGATTTAGTAAAGTTTTGTCAGGGAATTCAAATGGGTTCACCAATTGATGCAGATGTTATTCCATATCCAGGAGATATGGGAGGTTATGAAGATAAAGTCATTATGGCAGCAGGAACTTTTACGCAAGGGTCAACCATAGAACTTAGTTGTGATGGACCAATTAGAGAACCATATATAGCTTATATGCAAGGAGGACTTACCTTTGAATATGGAAAATTGGGTATCATAAAAGCAATTGAACATATGAAAAAGTAAAAAAGAAGGGAGAAAGAAAATGTTAGTAGTAAGCATTTTATCAATTTTTATCATATTAATTATTGTTATATTAATTTTAGGAGGAAGAACAGGAAGACAAGATGCTAGAAAGAGAGAAAAGCAGAGAAAAGAAGCTGTTAAAGTTGCTAAAAAAGAAATGAAAAACAAAAAGAAACAAACAAGAAAGCCACAGAATCAATATGTTGATATTTTAAATCAACCCGAAGAGGAAGAGGCGTTATTAGAAAGGATAGAAGAACCAAAGGAAGATGAGCTTACTGACATTTTTTCTAATCGTTTAGAAGAGGAAGAAGTAGATGAGGAAGATGAAGAATTAGATTTAGACCCTTATGCAGATTTAAAACCAGAAATAGAAGAGCAGGTTGAACCAGAAGCAAATGAAGATATCCAATTTCTATTTGACGAACCAGAGCTAGATGAAGTAGAAGAGGATGAGATAGAAGAAGAGGAACTAGAAAAAGGAGAAGAGCTAACAGATCTTTTCAATCAAATAGAAGATGAACCACAACAAGAGATAGAAGAAGTAGTAGAAGAGGAAGATGACGAGTTAGAGTTAGATCCTTATGCAGACTTAAAGCCAGCAATGGATGAGGAATCTGACATTGAATTTATTGATGATACTTTAGAGCGTTATATTCGTGAGGCGCAAGCAGATGATATTGGTTATTTAAATGGAGATTCTTCGGAAGAAGAGGAAGAAGAAAAAGATCCATTACAATTATTTATAGAGACAGAAGAAGAGCCTAAAAAGAAGACAACAAGAAAAACAACTACTAAGAAGACTACGAAAAAGGCGCCTGCTAAAAAAACAACAGGAAACAAAACAACAGACAAAAAAACAACGACCAAAAAATCGACAACGAAAAAAACGACAGGAACCAAAAAAACGACAACAAAAAAATCAACGACCAAAAAAAAGAAAGAAGATAAATAAATGAAAGTAATTGTAATTGGTGGTGGACCAGCTGGAATGATGGCAGCGATTTCTGCTAGAGAAAAAGGCCACAAAGTGATTTTATTAGAAAAAATGAAATCATTAGGACGAAAACTATTAATAACAGGAAAAGGAAGATGTAATATTACATCTTCTTTAGGTATGGAAGAGTTTATTAAAAATACACCAGGAAATGGGAAATTTTTGTATAGTTGCTATCAAAATTATACCAATCAAGATATGATTCGATTTCTAAAAGAACAAGGACTAGAAGTGAAAGAAGAAAGAGGAAATCGAATTTTTCCTGTGACAGATAAATCGCAGGATGTTTTGACATGTTTTACCCAAAAATTAAAAGCATTGCAAGTAGAGATTAGACAAGAAACAGAAGTAACAAAAATTTTAGTAGAACAAGAAGGAGAAGTTACTTGTGTTAGAGGTGTAAAAACAAAGCAAGGAGAGATAAAAGCAGATAAAATTATTATAGCAACAGGAGGAAAAAGTTATCCATTAACAGGTTCTACAGGAGATGGCTATGAGCTAGTACAGGAATTAGGTCATACCATAACTGAAATTAAGCCATCTTTAGTGCCATTAGAGAGTTATGACAGAAAGATGTGTCAACAATTACAAGGTTTAAGTTTGCGAAATGTAGAAATTAAGTTATGGGATAGCGAAGCGCAAAAAGAGATTTATCAAGATTTTGGAGAAATGCTATTTACACATTTTGGTGTTTCGGGCCCTACCATTTTAAGTTCCTCTGCTCATTTAGTTCGTTATGGACAAGTGGAAGAAAAATGTAAGAAACAGACCATTCAATTACAAATTGATTTGAAGCCTGCTTTAACACAAGAAAAATTAGAGGAGAGAATTTTAAGAGATTTTGGGGAAATTCCAAATAAGCAATTTAAAAATGGTTTAGACAAATTGTTACCACAAAAGATGATACCAATAATAATAGAAAAAAGTGGTATCCCAGAAAATAAAGTAATCAATAGTATTACCAAAGAAGAAAGAAAGAAATTAGTGATATTGTTAAAAAAATTTCCTGTTATCATAAAGGGGTTTCGACCAATTGAAGAAGCAATTATTACAAGTGGAGGGATTCTAGTAAAAGAAATTAATCCCAAAACGATGCAATCTAAGAAGGTGAAGGGATTATATTTTGCAGGAGAGATAATCGATGTAGATAGTTATACAGGTGGATTTAATTTACAAATAGCCTATTCAACAGGATATACAGCTGGATTGCTAAAGGAATGATAAAGGAGATAAAAATGGAATTTGTGACAATTCAAAAACAGATACAGGCAGAAATCGTAGAAAAAAAATCAAAATTTATTGCACATCTATTTCCCGTAGAAAGTGTAGAAGAAGCAGAGGCGTTTGTGAAAGAGCTTAAAAAAAGATATTACGATGCTAGACACAATTGTGTGGCATATAGAATTGTGGAAGAAAACAAAATAGTTGAAAAGTCAAATGATGATGGAGAACCATCTGGAACGGCTGGAGCACCTATGCTAACAATTCTTCAAAAAAATAATTTAGCAAATGTAGTAATTGTGGTTACTCGTTATTTTGGTGGTATTTTATTGGGAACAGGTGGATTGGTAAGAGCATATTCAGATAGTTTGCTAAAAGCCATAGATGAAAGTCAAAAAATAATGAAATGTCAAGGAAGCCAAATGCAAGTAATATTAGAATATAACGAGTTTGACCGATTTCAATATTATTGTAAAAATCATGATATTTCGATAACAAATGTAGAATATAGCCAACACATTGTTTGTAAAATAGAGCTAGAAGATGCTAAAAAAGAAATATTATGGGAAGATTTTGAGAAAAAAACTATCATTATAAAAGATATCAAAGAAATAACTAAAAAATATATAACGAAAAGTATATTAAAAAAGTAGTTTTATAAAGTTTCTGGAAGAATCTTCCAGAAACTATTGCTTTTTCGCGAATAAGTAAGTATAATAAGGATTGTTGAAAATTACAAATTAGGAGGGGAATGATGAAAGAGAAGCTTAGTATTTTAATTGCTGATGATAACCAAGAATTCAGCTATACTTTATCTTCTTACATTAACAGTCAAGAAGATATGGAGGTAGTAGCTGTTGCAAAGGATGGAAATGAAGCAGTAGAGATGATAACAAATATTATGCCAGATATTGCTATATTAGATGTAATTATGCCACATTTAGATGGATTAGGAGTATTAGAAAAAATAAATATGACAAAAATAGATAAAAAACCAGTCTGCATTATGTTATCAGCGGTAGGTCAAGACAAAATTACACAAAAAGCGATTGTAGCAGGTGCAGATTATTACATAGTAAAGCCATTTGACATTGAAGTTTTAATTCAAAGGATTAGGGAAATTAAATTCTTTAAACCAAATCAGAATCAAATGGGAAGTGCTTTTATAACAAGAGAACCAAGACAAAAGTATATTGAATTATCAGAAAATGAAGCCAAAAGAGAGGAAAATTTGGAAGCGTTAGTTACTAACATTATTCACGAAGTGGGGGTACCAGCTCATATAAAAGGATATCAATATTTAAGAGAAGCTATTATGATGGTGGTAAATGATATTGATGTGATTAATCAGATTACGAAAAGTTTGTATCCAAAAATTGCTTTCAAATATAATACAACACCAAGTAGGGTAGAACGTGCAATTCGTCATGCAATTGAAGTTGCCTGGGGACGTGGACAACAAGAAGCGGTGGAAAGTATTTTCGGTTATACGATTTCAGCAGCGAAAGGAAAGCCAACAAATTCAGAATTTATAGCAATGATAGCTGATAAATTAAGATTAGAGTTAAAGAGTGCATAGAGATAGCGTAAATATGGAAAAAATAGCAAGGACTAATTAATCCTTGCTATTTTCCGTTAATATATTTTATCTAATTTGAATTTCTGAGCTTTTGATGAATTGGCTTGATACATTTGAATATTCGTTCCATTTGCAGTTTGTGCATTACTAATATCTAAATTTAGACCACCACATCTTGAAACTATGTAATAATAACCATTGCCAGCATCTCTTATAAACCATTGTTGAGCTCTACTATTATTACTGCTGTAAACTTGAACATTAGTGCCATTAGTTGTATTAGCACCTGAAACATCAAGAACTAAATTATTATTAATTTGACTACTTATTTTATAATAACCATCCATCAAATAAGATATATTCCAAATTTGTGCATTAGAACCATTGTAATCATATAGTTGTACATTAGTTCCACTTCTATTGATACCACCGCTAACATCTAAAACTTTGTTATTATTTAAAGCAGACCTTAAGACATAATTTCCATTTTCTATGGTTTTATCTTGTTTATCTAGTCTAAATTTTTGAGCTTTTGTGTAATTTCCTTGATACATTTGAATATTCGTTCCATTTGCTGTTTGTGCAGAAGAAATATCCAAATTTAGACCATTACATCTTGAAACTAGGTAATAATAACCATTTCCTGCGTCTTTAATTAGCCATTGTTGGGCAAGACTATTATTACTACTATAAACTTGAACATTAGTACCATTAGTTGTATTAGCACCTGAAACATCAAGAACTAAGTTGTTATTTATTTGGCTACTGATTTTATAATAGCCATTACCTATATAAGTAATATTCCAAATTTGTGCATTGGAAGCATTATAATCATATAATTGTACATTAGCTCCGCTGTAGTTGGCTCCACCTTGTATGTCTAAAACTTTATTATCATTTAAAGCAGAACGTATTACATATTTTCCATTTTCAATTCTTGACGGATTAGCGGTATCAACAACTTGATAAGTAAAGGTATTAGAAATTCCTTCGTAAGTAATGGTTGCAGTATGAGTTCCTACTCTATCTGTATTGAAATTTGTAATTGTATAATTTGTAATTTCTTTTTGACCATTTGTATAATTTGCAATTACCTTTAAACCAGTTTTATCTATGGTTTCTCCTAATTCATAAGTAACTTTATTAGGAGGAGTAATACTTAAAGAAATCAAGCTATTTACCATTTCTTTTGCCTTAACTAATAAAGTATTATTCAATTTTTTAATTCCCACATAAATAGAATTGTTAAGGGCAACTAAAGAAGTATCGTAGAAAGAGGAGCCTGTGTCAACTATCGTACCTTCCATGACAAGCTTCTTAGTGTTTTCTTGGTAGGAATAAGTATATAAGTTATTATTATCGGTTCCTAAAATATATAAATTTCCTTGACTATTAACCATATTAGGAAAAGATAAAGTAAGGGAGGAAGAAACCGTTTCCCAATTAGTGCCATCATATATTTTCAAAGATAATTGATGGCGAGTAAAATCAGTTCCTAATGCAATATATAGCTTATTATTTAGTGATTTTAAATCATAATTATTAGTATTAATACCAGTAGAAATTGCATTAAATTTATTGTTTTCATATCGGTATAATAGAATATCGCCATTCATACTCTTAATCGAAACATATACTTTACCATAAATTTCTCCTATTTTAGGCGTACCATTTACACCACTATGATAATCTCCAACTTTAGTAATAGTTGTATTGTTTAAGACATATAAGATTGCCTTATCAGAAGTTGAACCAGCAATATATAGCTTATTGTTAATAACCATAACATCAAATTCATTTAAAGTTTCTTGATAAGAAGAAAATAAGGTCCAAGTGTTATTGCTATCATTCCACTTATAAATATTAATGGCATTGGTATTGTTGGCGATTAGATATAGTGCATTATTTAATTCAACTACTTTAATATTAGTAAGCACCTCTGTTTTTATATTACTATAAGTACCTTTTGTGACCCATTTGTCATTTTCTAAAACTTGGGTATATAGCCTATTGTTGCCATAAGATAAAGAATATAGTTTATTTTTATAGTTAGTAACAGCAATTTTTTTATTGGTATTTTCATTTCCTCCAATTAAATCAGGAAGGTTTTTATTTTTCCATAAATCAAAGTTTTCGGCTTTTGGTATTTCAACGTCTAATGTCATGTATGGTCCATCTGTTTTCGATACATTTTTTATCACAATTCCAGAATTACTTCCATCTGTAAAGGTAAGAGCACCATCTTTTAATCCTAAATTCATATTAGAGGAACCAATGCTAGTTCTACCAGATTCTTGGGAAAGATGAGCATTGTAAACTTTTAATTGTTCTGTGGCAAAACCATTTTGTGGTCTAAATACATAGACGCCAGTTTTTCCATAATGATTGCTAAGACCTTCTACGGTAGTGTCTACACGATAAACAATAATTCCTGAACCACCAATGTGTCTATCTAATAGGTCGATGGCAAGGTCTTTTTTTCGGTATTCTACTACAAAATATTCATAATCATTTAAAGGAGATTTAAGGATAAAAGCTTGGTTTCCATCTTTGTTAGATTGCAAGTCTAACCTTAAGGTTGTACTTTCGGTAATGGTTTCTATGTCAACCCAATTGGTTATGGCTTTTCTTAAATAAGCAAGAGGATAAGGCATACCACGGTTGGCAGAAGCCATAATATCCCATACATGAACAGGATAGTCGTCATTGGTTGAGTCGCTTCTATATAAATCAGGAAATCCTAGTGAATGTAAAAATTCATGGGCAATAACACCGGATTCGTTGTTTTCGATGGAAGCGGTATTGACAATATTGTAGGTACCAATATATTTGTTTAGATATTTTTTGGCTTCTGGATAATCACCTTTATGGGATACGAAGGTTGAATGGGCAGAGGATGTGTAACCAGTTCTATCTTTAATAATAATGGTTAAATTATCAATATAACCATCTCCATTGTAATCAATAATTTGATTGCTAATGGAAGGATAGGCTGCCATAATTTGCTCAATTAATAAGGTATCGTTGTTTCTTTCATAAGAATCTTTTATATCAATATTAAATTTTAGTGGTTTAATGATTCCATTTTCTAATTGTGGAAGGATATTCTTAACATTAAATTTACCATAGGATATTTCTTTTAAATAATTGGTAAGACTTCGTTTTCCACTGCCGTCGTAATATTCTATTAAAGAAGTATTTTTATCTTCATAATATTTTATATCTTCTTTTATTTCATCACTTGTGCCATCAAAATAGGCAAAGAAGACTAGATTAGCAAAGTTTTCGCTTGGTTTGCTAGAGGCTTTGGCATTGACTAGGATAGGACAACTAGCAAACAAAATAAATAAAAGAGTAAATACTATTTTTTTCATAAAATCACCTCGCCTTTATTATATCATGGAAGTTTAGGAAAATCTACTGTTTTTGAATTTTACTTTTGTAGATTAAGTTGAATTTGTAAATTTAATATACATATCCATTTATTATTAAAGTAAATGTATAACCTTGTAAAAAATGGAAAAACTTTAAACAAGGGAGGTACGTAAGAAATGGAAACAAGTAACATGAAAAACATGGTAGTATTAAAAAATCTACCATCCAATTTAGTAGAAGAGGCAATCATCATCTTAAAATCCAATAAGAAAGTCAAAAAACTACAAAAAATAGAAAAGAAAAGAAAACAACACGAAAGAGTAGAAAACTTAAAAAAAGAAAAAGATTATATTATAAAAGAAGCAGAAATGTTAGTTGCTAATTATATTTCGAAATTAGAAGATAAACAGGAAGCCAAAAATCATAAAAAAATAGAAAAAAGTAGAAAATATATTAGGCTAAAAAATTATGCCTATATCACAAGTATCATAATGATAATACAAGCAATATTACTTGTTGTAAAATAAGTCATAAAACCTTTTCCGAGGACATAAACTTTACTAAAACAAAGCAAAAGAAACAAAGGAAGAGGTGTTTTTTATGGAAAGAGTAATGACAGTAGAAGAAAAAATAAGACGAGCTGAGGAAATTTACCAAAAAAGAAGACAAGGAGAAACTAGACCTGTTGCAAAGGTAACAGTAAACGATAAGAAAGACATAAAATTATTACGAAAAATGATAATACAAATGTTAATTAGTGTAGCCATTTACTTGGTGATATATGCCATACAAAACAATCAATATGTATTTTCAGAAGATTTTATTAACAAAGCAAATGAAATACTTTCGTATGATACAAATTTTATAGAACTTTATGAAATGACCAAAAATCAAATTATGGGATGGATGAAACCAGAAGAAAAGCAAGAAGAACAACAAGAAGGGGTAAAGGAAGAACAACAGACACAGGAAGGAGAATTACAAGACGCCATAGGAGGAGCAGAAGCAAATATAGAGAATATTCCAGAAGCGAAATTATTGTCACCAGAAGAGCAAGAAATTCAAGCCATAAAAAATACCACCAGTTTTATCAAACCAATACAAGGTGTGATTACTTCTTCTTACGGTCAAAGAGATACGGCAACGGGAAATGTACCTAAAAACCATACAGGAACAGATATAGCAGCAGATATGGGAACAAAAATAGTTGCAGCAACAGAAGGAGAAGTAGTCTTAGCATCGGAAGAAGGAGACTATGGAAAACACTTGAAAATTCAGATTGGAGAAGTAAGCATTATTTATGCACATTGTAATCAATTATATGTAAAACAAGGGGATAAGATTTCACAAGGACAAGAAATTGCAGAGGTAGGAACAACAGGGAATTCAACAGGACCACATTTACATTTTGAAATAAGAATCTCAGAGAAGACAGTGGATCCACAAAGAATTTTAGAATTATAGAGGAGGAAAACTAATGCGATTTAGAATTGATTTGAAAATTTTTCTTTTTATCTTGTTATTTTATTGTACCAAACAAATTGAGAGTTATGCAATGATAATGTTTTTTGCCATTCTTCATGAATTTGGGCATTTGATGGCAGGTTTAATACTAAGAATGAAGCCAGAAAAAATAGAAATCATGCCATATGGGGTATCAATTGCTTTTCAAATAACACAAAAAGATTATAATCAAAAAATAAAAAAGGGAAATCAATTAGAACTAAAAAAAATAATGGTAGCTTTAGCAGGACCAATTACGAATGTTATCCTTATGATAATTGTATCTCAAATGAAAGTAAATGTTTTTGAAGGACTTATGATGTTATATGCAAATTTGCTTCTTGTATTATTTAATTTATTGCCTATTTACCCATTAGATGGTGGAAGAATTGTAAAAGGAATTTTACATATTTTTTTAGGAAAAAGAAAAGCAGAAACCTATGCTAATCGAATTTCTTTTGTGACATTAATACTCGTTACTTTTATAGCAAGTATTTTGATTTATCAAGTTGAGAATATTGCGATTTTTTTAATTGTATTAGTGCTATGGGGGATTTTTATGAAAGAAGATAGAATTTATGAAAGAAGAAATAAAATTTATAAATTAGCAGAAAAAAGTATTGAAATTAAATGAAAAAAATAGTAAACTGTTACTAAAGAAAAAAGTTAGGAGAAAGCGCCAATGATAAAAAAGAAAATAAAAAGTGAAAAAGGGGTTACTTTGGTATCATTAGCCATAGCAGTAACAGTATTAGTAATACTTTCCAATATTATCATTTATAACGTAAGAGACAACTTAAAAATAGGAAAATTAACAGAAATGCAAAATGATATCGAAAATTTAAGAGATAAAATTTCTTTATATTATGCTCAAAATGGTAAAATTCCAGCAAAGGTAGTTTATCCCAATATCAATCATTTAAAAGTAGCAGGTGTCATAAGTGAGGCTGTTGATATAGGAGATTTTCTAGTGATTGATTTATCTGCGATTGAAAATTTAACATTAAATCGAGGGTTTAATTATGAAAACATAAAAACAAAAACATCTTTAACAGAAGAAGAAGCTAAAAATAATACAGACATATATATCATTAATGAAGCCAGTCATAATATTTTCTATGTAGCAGGAATTGAAATTGACAATGAAGTTTACTATACAGATACCGATGAAGTGGATACCGTTCCAGTTGATTTAAGATATGTAGAAGGCGTTAGAATTCCAGAAGGATTTCATTATGCGGGAGGAACGAAAGCATTAGGAAATATTTTTATTAAAAATGAAGATGAAACAGAAGAATATAAATGGATTGCAGTGGAAAATAAAATGGATACCATTTCAACAAATGATGTAAGCATACAGGAAAGTGAAACAGAAGATTTCATTAAAAGTGTAAATTATTATCAAGGGTATTATAAAAATACGGCGAATAATACGGTAAAATATTTTACATTAGAAAAATGGTCACCTAGCTATGATAAAGAAGGGATCTATCAAGATAAAAATGGAGAAATTGCTTATATTCCAAAGGATTTTCAAGTATCAGAAGTACCAGGGGAAAATACCATTGCAGAAGGTTTAGTGGTAAAGGATAACAAACAAAATGAATGGGTCTGGATTCAAGTACCAAAATCGATTTATACAAATCCAGCTTATAATGGAGGAATAGCACCTACTAGCGCAGAGGATTATGTCAAAATAGAAAGTATAATGCAAGCCTATGCTAGTGATTATCGTGAAACAGATAATACCGATACTTTTTATTCCACAGAGCAACATGGATTTGCAGATGCCACAGAGTATAATAATTGGAAAAATAGTATGCTAAAAAGTGTGTATGAAAAAGGTGGGTTTTATGTTGGCAGATACGAAGTAGGGACAGATACAGCAAGAACTGCGGTAGGAGATGCATTAACAACACCAGTCATTCAAAGAGATAAATATGCTTATAATTGGATTACTTGCAGCCAAGCACAAACATTAGCTAAACAATTAGTAGAAGCAGATAAAACAAGTAGCTTAATGTTTGGAATTCAATGGGATTTAATGTTAAAATTTATAGAGGCAAAAGGAGCTAGAACATCATCGGAATTGAAAACAAATTCAGGAACTTGGGGAAATTATGCAGATTCTAGTTTTACTATAATAAGAGGAAAATATTTAACTAGTTCTGCTAATTCCTATACACAAGTTAATGGAAATTATCAAAAGACAAATTCAATTAGTGCATTATTAACAACAGGAGCAACCGATAGAAATAGTGTTTTAAACATTTATGATGTGGTTGGAAATGTATGGGAATGGACTTTAGAAAAGAATCCAGATGACAAGGTACCTTGCAATAGTAGAGGATATAGTTATCGTGATAATGTTTCAGAAAAAGGAGCCATTTTTCGAGAAGGGAATGAACCATCAGTTTCTAACAATTATGTAGGATTCCGTCCAGTATTATGGTAAAATATGAGAACAAGACTAAGGAAAAAACTTAGTCTTTTTTTGTCATAAAACTGTAACAATTTCGAAATATTTTTGTTATAATTGATTGACTTTTTTTTGAATTCGTTATATCATATAGATGTTTAATAAAGAAGGGAATGATAAAAAACATGGGAGAAGTAATCGTAATTACATCAGGAAAAGGTGGCGTAGGAAAAACAACAACAACAGCTAATTTAGGGTCTAGTTTAGCCGTAGAAGGAAAAAAAGTAGTACTAATTGATACAGATATCGGACTACGAAACTTAGATGTTGTCATGGGATTAGAAAATAGAATTGTTTATGATATTGTAGACGTAGTAGAAGAAAAATGTAAATTAAGACAAGCCTTAATAAAAGATAAAAGATTTAAAGAATTATACTTATTACCAGCAGCACAAACGAGGGACAAGAGTGCAGTTAACGAAGAACAAATGAGGGATTTAGTAGAAAAATTAAAAGAAGAATTTGACTATATCTTAATCGATTGTCCAGCAGGAATAGAGCAAGGATTTAAAAATGCCATAGCAGGAGCTAATCGAGCAATTGTAGTAACAACTGCTGAAATATCTGCCATAAGAGATGCCGACAGAATTATAGGACTATTAGAATCTTCAGAAATCAAAAACCCAGAATTAGTTATTAATAGAATTAGACCAAACATGGTTAAAAAAGGCGAAATGATGGATGTGGATGATATTGTTGACCTATTATCCATTGAATTAATAGGAGTAGTTCCAGATGATGAATATATCATTACACAAACCAATAAAGGAGAACCTGTTATTCAAAATAAAAAAGCACCATCAGGAAAAGCATACATAGAAATAGCCAAAAGAGTTTTAGGAGAAAAAATAGAAGTAACCATGCCAAAAGATGAAAGAGGTTTTTTTGCAAAACTAAAACAACTATTCAAAAAATAATAAGTAATTTGGGGGTAAAAGACGATAATGTTTGAAAACATAATGAACTTCTTTAAGAAATTCAATAAAAAAGAAGAAAAAGCAATAACCAATTCAAGAGAAGCTGCCAAAGAAAGACTACATCTAGTATTGATGCAAGATAGAGCCAATGTCTCAGCAGACTTTTTAGAATTAATGAAACAAGAAATTATAGACGTAATTAAGAAATATATTGATGTTGACGAAACAGCTATTGATGTAAAACTTACCAATCAAGAAAACGAAGATGGAACCAATGGAGCACCAGCATTATATGCTAATATTCCAATCATCAATATAAAAAATGAAGCCAAAAAAGTAGAAAATAAGGAAGAAAAGAAAGAACAAGCTCAAAATTCTTCTACCATAGAAACCAAAAAAGTTCAAGAGGAAGAAGTTTCTGTAAAAGAAGAAGTAAGCAAGAAAAAGGAAGAGGAAGAGAAAGCGCAAGAAGAAAAAAAAGAAGAAAATGACACAGCAAAAAAAGAGGAAAGCCAAGAAACTAAGCAAGAAGAAGTAACAAGTCAAGAGGAAGAACCACTAGAGAAAAAAGAAGAACTTAAATCAGAAGATTAAGTAAGAAAAAGAGTGATTGAATGAGAAAAAGAGAATTAAAAAACATAGAGTGGAGTATTGGAATCATTGCAATTGTCCTATGTATCATAGGATTAGTTGCTTTGTTTTCAGCTACACAAGAAGCAGAGTTAGATGAATTTAATAAACAGTGTATCTGGCTAGGAATTAGTCTAGTAATTGGAATCATTGTAATGTTAATCGATTACGAAACGCTGGTAAAATTATCACCCATATTATATGGTATCTTTATCTTATTACTAATAGCAGTATTTTTTACCACACCTGTCAATGGAGCTAGAAGTTGGTTCAATATTGGATTTTTTTCCCTTCAACCAGGAGAATTTGATAAAATAGTAGTCATTTTGTTTTTAGCCTATGTCATAACCAAAATACAAGCACGAGACAAAAAAGAAATTAATAAACCATTAAAGTTATTATTAATATTAGTCATCTTAGCAGTGCCAGTATTGCTAATCATTAAACAACCAGACTATGGAACAGCAGCAGCTTTTATAGCAGCCCTTATATTCATGTTAATAACAGCAGGTATTGACAAAAAATATATTTTAAGTGCTATTATTTTAGTGGTAGTAGCCGTTCCAATTATGTACAACTTCGTATTACCAGAGCATGCCAAACAAAGAATTGATATCTTTTTAAATCCAGAATCAGACCCACGTGGAGCAGGATACAATATCATACAATCCAAACTTGCCATAGGAGCAGGAGGCTTAACAGGAATGGGATTACTAAAAGGAAATCAGACCCAATTAGGATTTTTATATCCAAAAACAACTGACTTTATTTATGCTGTAATAGGAGAAGAAATGGGATTTATCGTAGCATGTGCCATAATTATTCTGTATGTAGTATTAATAACAAAATGTTTATATGTAGCCAAAACAGCCAAAGACGAAACCGGTTCATTAATTGCTTCAGGAATAACAGGAATATTTGTATTCCATATGATAGAAAACATAGGAATGGTAATGGGACTATTGCCAATTACGGGGGTACCACTTCCTTTTATTAGCTATGGAGGAAGTTCACTGATAACGAATTTTATTTGTATAGCTATCCTATTAAACATTAGTAGTAAAAGGCAAAAAACGATATTTGTAAAATGAGGTTCAATGGGGACGTTTCTTTTTGCACATTTTTGTGCATTTGGGACACATCTCTGGGGAAAGAAGTAGCACATTTCTTAAAGAATTATAAATTATCAAAAATGCTCGTTCAAGCTGATTTTCAGAGAAATTCTAAATTCATAATAGGGTCCCTTTCCGCGTCAAGCGCGAACACTTTCCCTATTATGAATTAAGAATTTCTAACTTCAATCACTTTCAATGCGCTTTTTTCAAATTTATAATTCTTTAGGAAATTATCTAATTTCAAGAATAGAGATGTGTCCCAAATGCACAAAAATGTGCAAAAAGAAACGCCCCATTGAACAAAGGAGAAAGAGATGTATATTCACAAGTTAAAGATAGGAAATGTAGAATTAGATAATAATTTGATATTAGCTCCGATGGCTGGTGTTACAAACCAGCCTTTTCGTATGATATGTAAAGAATTTGGACCTGGTATGGTATGCACAGAGATGGCAAGTTCTAGAGCTATTTTTCATGATGATAAAAAGACGAATCGTCTATTGAATACAGAAGGAGAAAAAAGGCCAATTAGTTTTCAGATTTTTGGGAGCGACGAGGAAACTCTTGGCTATGCATCTAACTATGTAAGCCAAATGGCAGATATTGTGGATATTAATATGGGATGTCCTGCACCAAAGGTGGTAAAGAATGGTGATGGCAGTAAGTTATTGTTGGATTTGGAGCAGGCAGAAAAAATTATGAAGGTAGTGGTTAAAAATAGCAGGGTTCCTGTGACTTTAAAGTATCGAAAGGGTTGGGATAAAGATAATATTGTGGCAGTGGAAGTGGCAAAAATAGCAGAAAAATCTGGGATTTCAGCAATTACGATACATGGAAGAACTCGTTCTGAATTTTATTCTGGGGTAGCAGATTTAGAAGTTATTAAGCAAGTAAAACAAGCTGTTAAAATACCTGTTATTGGTAATGGGGATGTGGTAGATGAAGAATCTGCTTTAAGAATGTTTGAAGAAACTGGCGTGGATGGAATTATGATTGGAAGAGGTAGTTTTGGAAATCCTTGGATTTTTAAGAGAATTTCGCATTTTTTTCAGACGGGGGAAAAATTGCCAGAACCTTCTAAGCTAGAGAAGTTAGAGGTTATCAAAAAACATATTGCATTAGCAGTACAAGAAAAAGGAGAAATAGCGATTAAAGAACTTAGAAAACACATTGCTTGGTACACGAAAAATTTGAAGAATTCAAGTGAATTTAGATGTAGTATTAATAAAATAGAAACGGAGCAGGAGTTGCTTGAGAAAATAGAAGAATATTTTAAAATGCTATAAAATAGAATGATAGTGGATGTAAGTATCTACTATTTTTTATTTTGGGAGGGGTTGTTTTGGAGAAAAAGAAAATAGGACTTATAAGTACTCTTTTTATCGTAATCATCGTGGGAATGGTTAGCTGTTTTATAATTTTTTCTAAAAAAACGGCTAAAAATTTGAAAATTGGAAATAATACTAGTAGTCAAGAAATTGTGGATTATATTTTAAATATTAGTTCTTATGAAACAAAAATTGAAGTAGAGGTTCAGAGTAACAAAAATCAAAATAAATATATTTTAAAACAACAATATAAAGGTCCAGATAGGATAGAACAAGAAGTAATAGAGCCCAATAATATAGCAGGATTTAAGATTAGTAAAGAGGGAAATCAATTAAAAATAGAAAATACGAATTTAAGCTTATCTAGTATTTTTGAAAATTATGAATATGTGGCAGATAATGTTTTGGACTTATGCAGTTTTATTAAAGATTATCAATCTGACGAAAAAGCAGATTGGAAGGAAGAAAACAATCAAATTATTATGACGATAAAACAAGAAAATGCAGAAAGAAAGTTATTTATAGATAGGAATACAGGAAAGCCACAAAAAATGGAAGTTAAATGGGTGAACAAAAATACAACAGTTTACATATTATATAACGAGGTAAATATCAATACTTTACATTGAGTTAATTATTTGCTTTCACTAATAGTTAAAATAGCATGAAATATACTTGACAATATACTAATATTAGGAGTGAAGGATATGCAAGTCAAAAGAGGAGATATGTTTTATGCAGATTTAAGTCCAGTAGTTGGCTCAGAACAAGGGGGCATTAGACCAGTTCTTATTATACAAAACGATTTAGGAAATAAATATAGTCCTACTGTTATTGCAGCAGCAATCACTTCTCAAACAGGGAAAAATAAATTGCCTACTCATATTGAAATTGATTCAACTTCCTGTGGTTTAAAAAGCAATTCAGTAGTATTAGCTGAACAGATACGAACAATTGATAAAAGTAGATTAAAGGAAAGAATTGGTCATATTGATGATGAAAAAATTATTGATAAAGTGAATAGTGCTTTAGGAGTTAGCTTTGGATTAGATGAATAGAGCCAAAAGGGTCCATCCCCTCTGGCTCTGTGTTTTTTTAACTAGAATTTTAATTTTTTAATGATTTTGATTTCTTTTTTTAAATTATCAATAACACTTTTTCTAGTTTGATAAGCAGTTTTGTATTCTTCATAAAGCGAAGAATAGTTTTCTAAAGTTTCATTGTTTTTTAGAAGCATTTTGATACCTTCTAAATAGAAGTTTTTATCTTTTTCTTTTTTGGCTTTTTGTATTTTTTCTTTATATTTTTCAATTTGCTCAAATCGTTTTAATTCTTCTTGTAATTCTTTTACATATTCTTCGGTACAATAAATTTCGTGTTCGATGTCATCAATAACTACTTTGGATAAAGCTTTTACTATGATAGGATTATTTTTTCCAAGACGAGCATTTTGAACCATTTCATGAAGTGCATCTGATTGATTTATTTCTTGATGTGGTTTTGTGTTTTCAATCAATATTTTTAGGGTGTCTGAAATACCGATGTGGGATTTGTATTGTCTTTTACTAACAATGGCATCATATTCGTCTGCAACACGTATAATTTGTCCTTCATAAGGAATATCTTTTTTTGTTAGTCCTTGCGGATATCCAGTACCATTTAGGGCTTCATGATGATACAAAGCGCCTGCTGCATAAGGTCTTAGTTTTAAGTCTTTCATACATATATTATAACCTAAAGTAGTATGGGTTTTCATAACTTCATATTCTTCGTTAGTTAATTTTCCAGGCTTTTGAAGGATTGCTGGAGGAATAAATAATTTTCCAAGGTCATGTAAATAAGCACAAATCGTGCAATATTCCGTAAATCCTTTTGTACAATGTAAATATTCGCAAATTCTACAAGTTAGACTGGCCACATTTTCACAATGCTTTTTGGTAAAGACGTCTAAACGGTCAAGCATATTTAGTTGGTAACGCATGTTTTCATTTAAATTGTATGATTTTAAATTGGTTTTATCGTAAAAATCAAATTCGTATTTCATAAAAAATTCCATTCCTTTCTCGCTTCGCTCAAAGGCACACATAGGAATGA